>CAZELW010000104.1:0-5795 GCA_964513135.1 uncultured Dehalococcoidales bacterium | reverse complement strand
CTACACGACGCTCTTCCGATCTTGTGCAGGGTGGGGTCCGTCCGTGGTGACAGCAGGGCTCCAGGGTAACATACAGCGTCGCCCCGCGGGCTTCTTCGCCGGCCTGTTTTAAGGCCACGATTTCCGCGTGGTCCAAGCCGGGAGGCTGAGTGTATCCCTGGCCGATGATAACCCCATTTTTTACTATCACCGCTCCTACGGCCGGATTGGGACTGACCTGTCCCTGGGCCAGTTGAGCGAGCGATAACGCACGAGCCATATAGTCCATATCTGATCAACTCCATTCTAGCACCTCGACAGACCATAATACAAAAATGTGGATGGTCAGACAGGGTCAGCCTGTAACCGCGATGGGTCACTTTCTCTGTCACTAATTTTACCGCCAGATACTGGCCCAGATATTTTTGCTATAAAAATGATTATATTGTATGCTTATGTGTGACAGTCCATTCGGACCGCCATTCCCCTGACTAGAAAGGAGTTATGATCATGACGGTTGCGCTATTATACCAGGACCAGTTAAAAGAGTATGATTTCGGTTCCGGTCATCCCTTTAAAGGCAACAGGTACGGACAATTCATGAAGTTTCTCCAGGACAGGTTTTCCCCGGATGACTATTATCAGGTTCTGCCGGCCGATCCGGCTTCCATGGAGGACCTTTTAATGATCTGCGAGGAGGACTATATTGAATTCAGCCGGGAATATTTTCATGCGGCCTCTCAGGGGTGGGTTTCTTACTATGAAAACCTCAGCCGCTACCATTCGGTGGACAATAAACCTATCGGGACTCCCGGGGAAGTGGAACAGGCGGCCCGGCTGATTGTGGGACAGGCTAAGCTGGCCTGCGATCTGGTGCAAAGCGGGAAGTATCAAAAAGTGGTTTCTATAGGCGGCGGGATGCACCACGCTAAACGGCGTTTTGGCGAGGGTTTTTGCATTTATAACGATGTTGCTTTTACCGCCCTGTATTTAATTGAAAAATATAACCTGGAGAGGGTCATGGTCCTGGATACAGACGCCCATGCCGGGAACGGGACTGCCGAGTATGTCCGCAGCGACCCTCGAGTCCTGTTTGTCGATATTCATCAGGACCCCCTGACGATTTATCCGGGTACCGGATTTGTCTCCGATATAGGAGTAGATAAAGCCAGGGGACATTCGGTGAATATTCCTCTGCCGGTCTATGCCGGCAATGCCTCCTATCTGCTGGCATTCAATGAGATCATTCTGCCTCTGGCCAGGGAGTTTCAACCCCAGATAATCATTCGCAACGGCGGCTCCGACCCTCATTTCGATGACGGCCTGACCTATCTCGGAATGACGGTTGCCGGTTTCAAAGTCATGGGCGGTAAGGTTCGGGAAATAGCGGATATCTGCGGTGGCAGGCAGATCGATCTGATCGCCTCAGGTTATAACAACCGCATCTTGCCTTACGCCTGGCTGTCACTGTTCAGCGGGATCACGAACTTTCCGATCACGGTGGAGGAGCCGAACCCTGTCCCGGCGCATTTTGAACAGGACAACGTGCTTCCGGAGACGGAGAAAGTGCTGGAGCAGGTGAAAAAGTTCCACCAGGAATACTGGCGGTGTTTTAGGTGAAATGGACTGCCGCGCTGTAATATTTGATCTGGATGGGACCCTCCTGAATACGCTTCAAGACCTGGCTGATTCTGTCAACAAGGGACTGATTGAACTGGGACTTCCGACGCATCCGGTCGAAGCCTACCGGTACCTTGTTGGAGACGGCCGGGAAGAGCTGGCCCTTCGGGCGATTCCTGAAGATAAAAGAGACCCGGACACTGTAGAACGCCTGATAGAAAGCATCAACACCGAATATTCTCGGCGCTGGGCCGATACTACCCTTCCGTATCCGGGCATTCCGGACCTTCTGGACAGCCTGGTCGCCCGCCGGATTAATATGGCGGTGCTTTCGAATAAGCCACACGATTTCACCCTGCTGATGGTCTCCCGCCTCTTGCCCCGCTGGCAATTTGAGATCGTATGCGGGGCCTTGCCCGGTGTGCCCAAAAAGCCGGACTGCACGGCGGCGGTCGATATCGCCCGGAAGATGAGCATCAAACCGGAGAATATTATTTACCTGGGTGATTCCGGTGTCGATATGCTGACGGCGGTCAGCGCCGGGATGTATGCCGTGGGCGCTCTCTGGGGCTACCGCACGGCGAGCGAGCTCAAATCCGCCGGAGCGCTGGCTCTGATTTCCGATCCGGCCGAACTATTGCAATTTTTGGATACTTGACAACCTACACGCTACCGTGTAAACTATAACCAATATGGCAATAAAATTATTAGATGACAGGGTGGTCTCTCAAATCGCTGCTGGTGAGGTAGTAGAACGGCCTGCCTCGGTGGTTAAGGAGCTGGTGGAAAATGCTCTGGATGCGGAGGCCACTCAAATAACGGTTGAGATCAAAGAAGGCGGAATCAGCCTCATCCGGATCACTGATAACGGAGTCGGTATTCCTGACAGCGAGACCGAACTGGCTTTCGGCCGCCACGCTACCAGCAAGATCAACAATATTCAGGACCTGCAGCACCTCGCCAGCCTTGGCTTTCGTGGGGAAGCTTTGCCCAGCATCGCAGCGGTGGCCCAGGTAGAGATGTCTACCAGTGCCAGAGGCGCCGCCGCCGGCTCCTACCTGCGACTGGAGGATGGACAGGTCGCCCGCCATGAATCTCAGGCCCGTTCTCCGGGTACTACCGTTGCGGTTCACAATATCTTCCGTAAAATCCCGGCCAGGTTAAAATTCCTGAAGTCGGCCGGTGCGGAAGCCGGCCGCATTGCCGACATTGTGACCCGGTATGCCCTGGCTTATCCCGAAGTGAAATTTACCTTGATTAATGAAAATAAGACCGTACTGCGCACTATGGGGACCGGCAAATTGCTGGACAGCATTATAGCGGTGTATGGACTTGAAACAGCCCAGAATATGCTGGAAGTAAAAAGCCAGGAGATCACTTTCGATTCCGGAAAGTCCTCAATTACTGTGACCGGTATGGTGAGTTCGCCCCGGATATCCCGCGCCAACCGCGACTACCTGAGCTTTTTTGTGAACCGCCGCTGGGTCAATAACCGCTTGCTCAGTTTTGCCGTTGAGGAAGCTTATCACGACCTTTTGATGCAGGGCCGTCATCCTGTTGCCGTAATCAACATAGCTTTACCCGCCAATCAAATCGATGTCAACGTCCATCCCTCCAAGTCCGAGATAAAATTCCAGGATGAACGGACTATCTTCGCCGCTGTTCAGAGGTCTGTCCGGGAAGTGCTGGTACGCACCAGTCCTGTGCCCCGGGTAGATGAGATAAAACCCCGGTTCGGAATTCCATCGACTCCTTTTACAATGGCTCCGGTGCCGGCCGGATTGAAAAATCCTGAGAAGGCAGCCGTGCCGGCGGTTGACCGGCCGCCGGTGACTCCTTTGATATCGCTGCCGCTTTTGCGGGTGCTGGGACAGCTTGCGCGCAGCTATATCGTCGCAGAGGGACCGGACGGCCTGTTTTTAATAGACCAGCATGCCGCCCACGAACGGATACAGTTTGAGAAGATTAAAAACCAGAGAGATAAACAGAAGGTGGAAGTCCAGGGACTGCTCGAGCCTGTCACTTTCGAAGTCGAACCGAAGCAGGCTGCCGTTATGAATGAACATCTGGCGGAGATGGCCGATCTGGGATTTTCCATCGAGGTTTTTGGAGAGCGCACTTTCCTGGTCCGTGCTGTGCCGTCGTTGATCAGGGACCGGGACTGGAAGGCCATGTTGAGAGAAACGCTGGACGCATCTTCCAGGGAGTGGACTGAGAATCTGCTCAGTACACTGGCTTGCCACAGCGCTATCCGCGCCGGTCAGGTCTTGAGCGATGACGAAATGCGAGAACTGGTCAAGCAGTTGGAGCAGGCTGCCTTGCCCAACAGCTGCCCCCACGGACGGCCGACCATGATACAGATCACCCTCCAGCAGATAGAAAAAGAGTTCGGACGGAGCTAGTCCGCTCTAGCTTGCGTTGGCCTCTGCCGGAATTTCATCGAAAGTATGGCCCTCGATAATGCCCCATTCACTCAGCGGCCAGATGCGGAGCCAGACCTCCCCGACGATGTCTTTCTTGCCAACTGTCCATCCGGAATTGGAATGGGAATCAGTGCTGTTATTGCGGTTGTCGCCCATGACGAAATAGTTGTCCTCCGGGACAGTATAAGGCCCGAAGGTATAGCGGGGGATGTCCTTGATATAGGGTTCATCCAGGGGAATATTATTGATAAAAACCTTGCCGTCCCTGACTTCCACAGTATCGCCGGGCAAACCGATAACTCGCTTCACCCACTGTTTCTGAGGGGCTATCGGCGGATGGATAATGATGACATCGCCGCGCTCCGGTTGTTTAAATTTGTAGACCGCTTTAACCACGATCAAACGCTGGCCGTCTTCCAGTCCCGGCTGCATGCTGCTGCCGTCCACGATGCTGCTTTGAATGGTGGTTTGCAGCACGAGGAAAATGGCGAGTGCCATCCCCAGTGTAATTACCAGTTCTCGAATAAATCCCTTCATTGACAGAACTCGATGCTCATTAAATCTAAGTTAATTATACTCTACCTGCTCGATCGAATCTAGTTCAGGTTGATTCTGCAGGCAACGCGATAAATATGCCCCGGATACAGATTGGAGAGCCCAAAAATAGGAAGCGCCTGTGATAGAATTTAATTTAGCATCTATTCAGGAGCGGCACATTTGGAATCGCTTGAGGCAGTAAAAACACGGCCTGTTAATATCACCACCGCCAATACCGAATTTGTCATACTGTCCTTTGAAGGCCCGGATGTTTACTCCGGGGCCGGGGGATTGGGAGTGCGAGTGCAAAATCTGGCCCAGACCCTGGCGGCGACCGGATTCAAGACCCATCTTTTCTTCGTCGGGGACCCGGAGTTGCCGGGAGAGGAAGTGCAGGAGAATGGAAAGCTGATTTTACACCGCTGGTGTCAATGGATCAGCCGGTACCATCCGAAAGGAGTTTACGATGGAGAGGAGGGCAAGATAGCGGATTTCGCCGGGTCCATTCCCCGGTTTGTGGTGGAAAGGGTCGCCGCACCGGCGGTGAACGAGGATAAAATCGTGGTATTGCTGGGAGAAGAATGGCACACGGCGGAAACCATGTGCCTTCTCAGCGATGCGCTGTATAACCAGGGTATAAGGGACAAAGCCATTCTGTTCTGGAATGCCAATAATACTTTTTCTTTCCACCGGATCAACTGGGGCAGGTTGAATTACGCCACGGTAATTACTACCATCAGCCGCTATATGAAACATATCATGGAAAGGATGGGACTACACCCTCTGGTGGTCCCCAACGGCATTCCCCGGTCCCTGTTACGCCGGGTCGACGAGAAACTGGCAAATGGCCTGAGGTCGGCGCTCGGCAGCGATATCATCCTGTTAAAGGTGGCCCGCTGGGACCCGGATAAAAACTGGATGGAGACTGTGGAAGCGGTAGCCAGACTGAAATCCCTGGGATTTAACACCCTGTTACTGGCGCGGGGCGGGCAGGAACCTTACGGGCAGGATGTTATCAACCACGCCCGCTCACTGGGGCTGACGGTGAAGGAGTCCCATCCCGCTGGGGGAGACTATGACTCGTATGTTTCCGCCCTGGCTGCAGCTTTGCCGGCAGATATCGTCAGCATTCGTCGCCAGATGCCGCTGGACTTTTTGGCGGTCTGCTATAATGCGGCGGATGCAGTACTGGCCAACAGCGGGCATGAGCCGTTCGGTATTGTGGGACTGGAAGCG
>CAZELW010000103.1:0-5850 GCA_964513135.1 uncultured Dehalococcoidales bacterium | reverse complement strand
TATAGTGCACGGGACAGATAGCTCGTGGGGAAGATTGTTTATCTTTTGAAAACCGGTTATAATAAGCGCAATGTTAACCTTACTTAAGCAATATTGGACGTATTCCTTTGGTTAGGTTATAATTTGCACTGGACATGAACTCGGACGGAAAAATCCGCCCGGCAAGATAAGGAGGCATCGTTCTTGGGTAAAATAAATGTAGCCATCATTGGTGTGGGAAACTGCGCTTCTTCACTGGTCCAGGGTGTTCACTATTATCGTAATGCTAAGGACGGGGATACCATTCCCGGTCTTATGCATGTCAACCTGGGTGGATATCATATCAGCGACATCCAGTTCGTTGCCGCGATTGATATCGATAAAAATAAGGTCGGCAAAGACCTGGCCGAGGCCATCTATACCCCCCCCAACAATACGTTCAAGTTCTGTGACGTTCCGCCTACCGGGGTAAAGGTTGTCCGCGGTATGACTCATGATGGTCTGGGCAAATACCTTTCCCAGGTGATTCAGAAAGCCCCCGGCCCCACCGCCGATATAGTCAAAATTCTGAAGGACACCAAAACCGACGTGGTCCTGAATTATCTTCCGGTTGGAAGCGAAGAAGCCACTAAATGGTATATCGAACAAATTCTGACGGCCGGCTGCGGCCTGGTTAACTGCATACCTGTATTCATTGCTCGTGAAAAATACTGGAGCGACCGCTTCGCGGATAAAGGCCTGCCTGTGGTCGGTGATGATATCAAGTCCCAGGTCGGCGCCACTATTGTTCACCGGGTACTCACCAAACTCTTTGTCAATCGCGGCGTCAAGCTGGAAAAGACCTATCAGTTGAACTTCGGCGGCAATACCGATTTCCTGAACATGCTGGAACGTGAGCGCCTGGAGTCCAAGAAGATCTCCAAGACCGGCTCGGTAACCTCTCAACTGCCTTACAAAATGAGCCAGGATGACATCCATGTCGGTCCCAGCGATTATGTGCCGTTCCTGCTGGATAAAAAATTCTGTCACATCCGCATGGAAGGCCGCACTTTCGGCGACGTTCCGCTGCTGGTCGAATGCAAACTGGAAGTCTGGGACAGCCCCAATTCGGCCGGTGTAGTGATCGATGCGCTGCGGTGCTGCAAGCTGGCCCTGGATAACGGAATCAAAGGCTCTCTGACGGCCCCCTCGTCCTATTTTATGAAATCGCCTATGATCCAGTACTCGGACGAAGAGGCCCGCCGCCTGACTGAAGAATTTATTGCGACTAATGCGTTAAAATCAGCTAAACAGGATAAAGAAGCCAAACCCGCCAAGCCTGGCGTTCAGGGAAAATAATATTGTATTATCAATTATGAAAGGGTAAGGGCAAGACGGATGAAAATAGCTCTGGTTTCGCCGTATGATTTCTCCTACCCGGGTGGAGTGGTCAATCATATTTCGAACCTCGAGTATTACTTCACCCGGATGGGCCATATCGTGAAAATCATTGCTCCGGCATCCAGTCCGGTTGACGGGTACGGGGACCGGTTTATAGCTATCGGCAAGCCGCGGCCGGTCCCCACCAGCGGTTCGATCGCCCGTATCACGATATCTCTTACTCTGAAAAACAAGGTTGAAGAAGTCCTGGAAAAAGAAAAATTCGATATTATCCACCTGCATGAACCGCTGGCGCCCACTCTCTGCACTACCGTTCTGCGTTTGTCCCGCACTGTTAACATCGGCACTTTTCATGCCACGGAAAGCCGTCCCAGCTACCGCTGGACAAAGCCCCTGTTCGTGGACGGCCTGTACCAGAAATGGTTCAACAAGCTTCACGGCAGGATCGCAGTCTCCAGGCCGGCCGCAGATTTCATCAACAAGCATTTCCCTTCCACCTATGATATCATCCCTAACGGCATCGATGTGTCCCATTTTTCTCCTGAAGTCGCTCCCCTGCCGGAATACCAGGATGGGAAATTCAACATCCTCTTCGTGGGGAGGCTGGAAAAGCGCAAGGGTCTGGAATATTTGTTGAAAGCCTACCGCCTGATCAAACCGGACCATCCTGATATCCGCTTGATCGTGGTGGGTCCCGGGACTCGGCTGCGGGGAAAATATGAAGACATGGTATCTGAAGCCGGTCTTCAGGATGTAATTTTTACCGGCGGAGTGGACTTTGACATGCTCCCGCGCTATTATAAGACAGCGCATCTGTTTTGCGCCCCGGCAACCGGTCATGAAAGTTTCGGCATCGTTCTCCTGGAAGCCATGGCAACCGGCAAAGCGGTTATCGCTTCCAGCATCTCCGGCTATTCCAGTGTCATTGCCGATGGTGTTGACGGCATCCTGGTCCCGCCGAAACAGGAGGTACCCTTAGCGCAGGCGATATCCATGTTGTTGAGGGATGAAGAGTTGCGCCGGAAACTGGGAGAAAACGGCAGGACCAAGTCTGCCGGTTTTAGCTGGGAACATGTATCGCGCAGGGTGATGGACTATTACACCCGGATATTGATTTCCACCGCCGTGCGCGCTTGAGAGGAGGACATTATCCCGAATACTTCGTCAAATCAACCTCCGCCTGCCGGATTGCAGGTATTCCGCAGAGCCATCGCTGTCCATATTACTCAGCCGATAGTATATTTTTTAGCCCGGACCTCCATCACCCCCAACATGGTAACCTGGTTTGGCTTTATTCTGATACTGGCGGCTGCGGCCCTGGCAGGCACCGGGCATCTTCTCGCCGCCGGACTGGTTGTCCTTCTGTCCGGGCTCTTTGATATCCTCGATGGGGCGCTGGCCCGCAGTACCAATCAGACCACCCGTTTCGGGGGCGTGCTGGATTCCACCCTGGACCGCCTCTCGGAGGCTGTCATCCTGACCGGCATTATGGCCTACTTCATTTTTCACAGCCAGGCCGGCTATCCCGCGGGCTGGATCACCCTGCTGATTGTTTTCACACTGGTCTTCTCTTTCCTGGTAAGCTATATCCGGTCGCGGGCTGAAGCGGCCGGGATCGACTGCCAGGTGGGCATATTTACAAGAGCCGAGAGAGTGATTATACTAGCACTGGGTCTTTTGATCGGTCTGGACCTGGTACTGGTCATCATTCTGGGAATTACCGCCTTGCTCAGCCTGGTAACAGTGGTCCAGAGGATGGCCCATGTTTACCGGCAGGCGCAAAGCGGCAAAAGATAGAGGGAAGGAAGATTTTATCATGACTGTAATTGCCGTAGTAGGAGCCCAGTGGGGCGATGAAGGCAAGGGTAAGATAATCGATATGCTGGCCGAGAAAGCCCGGATGGTGGTCCGGTTTTCCGGCGGAGATAACGCAGGGCATACCGTTATCAACGACTACGGCGAATTCAAGCTGCATATCATGCCTTCCGGCATCTTTTACCCCCATACTACCTGCATTATCGCTAACGGCGTGGCTATCAATCCCGCAGTTCTTATTGGCGAGATGGATGGACTGCAAAAAAGGGGAGTTGACATAAGTCGACTCTATATCAGCGATAGAGCGCATTTGATAATGCCCTACCATGTTCTGCTGGACGGCCTGGAGGAAGACGCCCTGGGCGGACGGGCAGTCGGTACCACCCGCAAGGGGGTAGGCCCGGCTTTTACTGATAAAGCCGCGCGAATGGGCATCCGGGCCGGAGACCTGCTCGATAAAGATACCTTTTACAGCCGTCTCAGCCTGGTGCTGGAACGGAAAAATATTTTACTGACCCGGGTTTACGACATGAAGCCTCTTGTCCTGGATGAAGTTTACAAGCAGTACTGCCAGTATGCCGACCGGCTGGTCCCTTATATCCGGGAGACCACCGCCATCCTGGATGAAGCTTTGAAAAATCAGCAGATGGTCTTGCTGGAAGGCGCCCAGGGGGTCTTGCTGGACCCGGATTTCGGCACCTATCCATTCACTACCTCTTCATCTCCCATGGGGGCCGGGGCTTGCCTGGGGGCCGGCATCAGCCCGGTCAGGATCAACCAGATCCTGGCGGTATTTAAGGCCTATACCACCCGCGTGGGCGCCGGTCCGATGCCCACCGAGCTCAATGATGAAATCGGCGAAGCCATCCGCCAGTGCGCTCATGAATACGGTACGACAACCGGAAGGCCCCGGCGCTGCGGCTGGTTCGACGGCGTAGCCGCCCGCTTTAGCAGCCGGATCAACGGATTCACCGGCATCGCCCTCACCCGGATGGATGTGCTGGACAGGTTCCCCAGACTCAAGATCTGCACCGCCTATAAGCTGAACGGTAAAATCATCGAAGAATTCCCCAGCCGGATTGCCGATCTGGAAAAATGCGAGCCCGTGTACGAAGAAATGGAAGGCTGGATGACCGACACCGGCGATGTGCGCAGTTTCGACCGCCTGCCGCCGGCCGCGCAGCGTTACATAAAACGTCTGGAAGACCTCTGCTCCTGTCCCGTCAAAGTCATATCCATCGGTCCCCGGCGCGAGCAGACCATCCTGCGCTCGGCACTGGTTTAGGAGTACCTCCCCTCCTTAATCATTGTTTAATACCCGGTCCTGTCCAATCAGGGGATCGGCAGCGCCCCACCCCTGGGACGTCATTCCGTGCCCGACCCCTGGGACGTAATTGCGAGGCTCCTGAACCTCCTCCGAAGCAATCTCAAGGCCTTGAAGACAGCCTGAGGTCGGTAATCCCTCTTCAGCGGTAGTATCCTGCCACGCTGGAGGAGCCCCTCTCTCCCTTTCCCCGTCATTCCATGCCTAACCCTTTGGCCGTCATTGCGAGGCTCCTGAACCTCCTCCGAAGCAATCTCAGGGCGGGGCGGCCCCTCTCTCCCATTCCTTAATCATTAATCATAAATCCTTCATCACTTCTTCCCTCTCCCCCTCCATTAATCATAAAATCCCTCCAGAGAATTTTGCTCCGTTATTCAATATACTAAAAGTAGGCCAAAATATAAGAGAGGGAGGTGGTTCTGATGACAGGCATCTTTGATTTATCTGTAATCAAGAAGCTCATAGAAACGGAAAGCCCCTCGGTCCTCGTTGTTGTGGACACCGCGGTTCTGGCCGGACATCCTGACCTGTCCCGCTGGGTAACCTCCATCCATAAGCCGCTTTTTATACTGCCCTGTATGACCGCTGCCGGGCTCGAACAGACCCGGAAATCCGGGCAATCTGCCCCTGGCGCTTCCCCCGCCTTACAGAGAGTGATGCGCCGCTGCCGGGAGTCCGGTGTTGAGGAAGGCGTTTATAAAGAAGGCGCCGGCTGGTTTGTCAGCCCGCCGGCCCCGGACAAAAAGTCCCTGAAGCCCGAACTGGATGGTTTGGACTTCCTGGTGAAAACCCTGGGGACAACTGATACCGGTCTGCTGGTACTCTCCAGGGAGCTTTCCCGGGCTTTTCCTGCTCAGCCCCTGATATTGGCAGTGAAAAACAGGGACCTTTATCAGGCTGCCCGGTTTTCCGGCCTTAACGCCTGCCTGTTCCGGGGTTTTACCAGGCTGAAGCTGGATAAACTGCCGCCGGGAAAATTCGGGGGTTCTGTCAACTGGGATGATGTTTTACAGGGCATCCAGGAAGAAGCCGGGAATCGGGTAGTCCAGGTAGAACTGACCCTGCTGTCCCGTCAGTGCGCTCCCAGGTGGATAGTCGGCTCCGGCGACAGGTCCGATGGCAGCCCGGTGATCGTCGCTGAAGGCTCGGGAATCATCCATGCCGCGGCGGATATCCGGTTCACCTGGGCCATGCCCTTCCTTTCCTGGGACCTGCCGGATATCGAAGAATTCCCATCCGGGGAAAGTGTCTCCGCTGAAGACGATGAGGAAGATGACGGCGTGCCGGATGAGCTGGCACTGGGGACGGTTTACATGGACTTTGGGGGCCGGGAGAACACAATTTCGCCCTGG
>CAZELW010000102.1:0-5862 GCA_964513135.1 uncultured Dehalococcoidales bacterium | reverse complement strand
GTTCTTTTCAACCAGGCGCATCCCTTCACCTGCGAGGTTACGTCGGAAGAGCGCCGGCAGTGGATAAAGGATATAGAGCATTTTGAGACTATAGGCGCTGAAGTGGTCATCCCGGGACATCAGAAGCCGGGATTGCCTTTTGACAACAGTTCATTCACCTTTACAAAAAATTATCTGATAGCCACCGAGGAAGAACTGGCCAGAACGCAGGATGTAGCCGGATTTTATTATGCCATGGTCAAGCGCTTTCCGGAGGCCAATCTCTTTATAAGCAATGAAATGAACTCCCAGGTTTTCAAGGGAGGAATGAACTGGAACTGGCGGGACGAAGAATAGTCCGGACTTGCTGAAGTAAAAAACAGCGCCTGATCGAAAGACCATGCGCTGTTTTAGGCTATTTATCCGCTTCACTGCATCAAATCGGGCAGGAAAGTGACAATCTCCGGGACAGCGATCAGGATAAGGGCGCAGGCGATCATTGCCAGCCATAAGGGTGTCACGCCTTTAAATATGGTCATCAGCGGTACGTCCCTGGCCACACCGGCGGTAACGTAAACGTTCATACCTACCGGAGGAGTGACCATACCGATATTCAGCATGACCACCAGGACCACGCCAAACCATATCCCGTCGAAACCCAATCCAGTGACAACGGGATAGAGGATGGGAATGGTCAGCACCATCAGGGAAATACCTTCGATGAAACACCCCAGGACAACCATAAGTATAAGTATCACGACCATCACCAGATAGGGGGGAACGGCGAGATCAGCAATGAATCCGGAGAGCTCGAAGGGGATGTCGGTGACAGCCAGGAAACGGCCGAAAGTGATGGCGCCGATAAGAATGACGAACATCATGGCTGTAGTCCTGCCAGTCTGGTCAAGGGCGCCGGTTATATCTTTCCAGTGGAAGCGTCTGGTAGCCAGGGCGAAAATAAGGGAAGCAAAAGCGCCGGCGGCTGCAGCTTCGGTGGGAGTAAAGAAACCGAAGTAGATGCCGCCCATGACGAACATGAAGATGAGCAGCACCGGCCAGATGGATTTAATGGATGAAAACCTCTCGCCCCAGGGAGCCGGAGGAGCAGTCATGGCTTTGCTGGGGTCCAGCCTAACCTGTATCCATATTGTAATCATGAACAGCAGGGCCTGAAGGATACCGGGGATGAGGCCAGCGATGAGCAACTTGCCCACCGAGAGTTCGGTAAGCAGTCCGTAGAGGACCAGCACTGTGCTGGGCGGGATCAGGATGCCCAGGGTGCCTCCAGCAGCCACCACTCCGGTAGCCAGAGCGCTGTCGTATTTATACTTTTTCATTTCCGGAAGGGCAATGGTCCCCAATGTGGCGGCAGTAGCAGTGGCAGATCCGGAAACGGCGGCGAACATAGCGCAGGCGCCGACGGTGGCGATAGCCATACCGCCCCTGATCTGCCTGGCCCAGGCGTCAACTGCCCTGAAAAGGTCGCTGCCCAGGCCGCCGTAGGAAAGGAACATGCCCATCACGATAAAAAGGGGAATGACACTCAGGGAATACATGCTGGCAGTCGAATACGGCACAGTGCCGATCACTGCCAGGCCGGCCGGGAAGGTGGTAAGGTAGATATAGCCGACGAAACCCACCAGAAGCATGGACAATCCCACCTGCATATTCAAGAAGAAAAGGAGCAGTAGCACCAGAACACCAATGATTCCTACTACTTCAGGCGACATCTTTCACCACCTCCGCGCTATTTCGACCTTCCCGTTTGGTGGCAGCAGCCAGGAATTCCATGAATGTAAACAGCATGGAGATACAGAAGATTATGCTGCCGACGGCTACTATTATGGCAAAGGGGTATTGGGGAATTAACAGCACGGCGGAAACGTTTCCTCCGTCATACAGGCGCCCGGCATAAACTATGGACTGCCAGGCGACAAAAGCGAACAATACAACTCCCATAAGGGTCGTGGTTGCATTCATTATCGCCTGAGCGCGGGCTGATAAACGAGAGGTTATGATGTTGATGCTGATATGTCCCCGGCGCAGTTGAGTATAGCCGACGGAGCAAAAAATGATAATTATCAGGGCGAATTCTGTAAGTTCGTAGGAGCCGCGGACCGGGGCCGCTAAGGGGACCGCCCCTGCCAGCTTGCGGCCGACGACATCAGCTACGGTCATAAGCATCAAGGCAAAGATAACGATATTGCCTAGCAAATGCAGGATTTTGATGGGCGGAAAGAGAGCTCTTTCCGCCCAGGCGATTATTGTATTCATAAAACTACTGCCTATTTGTATTTCTCAGTAAGCGCTAAAGCATCCTGGAGAATCTGAGTTCCCGGAAGTCCTTTAGCATCCATGTCGGAAGCCCATTTGTTGTAGATGGGCTCCATAGCCTGCTTCCACCTGGCCAATTCATCATCCGGCAGGGTGTAGATATCCATATTGGCAGCTTTAGCCTGTTCCAGAGCCAGTCTGACTTCTTCCTCAAAGGCTTCAGCCGAAACCAGTGACTGGGCCCGTCCGCTCAGACCGTTGATGATTTCCTGGTCTGCCGCAGAGATCTTCGCCCATGAAGCTTTGTTGATTACCACAGCGTGAGTATTGGTAAAGATGTTAGCCATAGTCATATGTTTGATGACAGGAGACAGGTTAAAGGTCTTGATAGCGGAGGCGCCTAGCAGGGTGCCATCGATAACACCTTTTTGCAAGCTATCGAAGAGTTCACCGATATTCATCAAATTAGGGGTTGCTCCGAGGGCTTCGGCCATGGGACTGGTGGAACCGGAACCCACGCGCAGCTTCAAACCAGCAACGTCTTCCATAACTCTGACCGGTTTGTTAGTAGTCATAACCTGTCCGGTGTCGATGCCGTAGATAAAGAGAACATTGACGTTTTTATGCTCCTCTGCCATCTGGGGATATTTTTCCCACAGGTCCCACAGGATTTGGGTGGCGTTGACTGCATTGTTGCCCATGAAGGGGAGCTCAACAACTGAGGTCAGGGGAAAATTACCGGGAGTGTAGCCGTGCAGCATCCAGGCCATATCAGCCGCGCCAGTGGCAGCCGTGTCATAGAGCTGGGTAGCCGTAGAGAGAGCGCCGCCGGGGTAGATGGTGATCTTAACTCTGCCTTCGGTGGCAGCGTAGATGTCGTCAGCCCATTTCTGAATGACGATGTGCATCAGGTGGGTGTTAGCCCAGGCATGGGCCAGCCTGAGTTCGACAGTTTTGCCACTCTGTACCGGAGTGGTAGCCGGTGCCGAGGTAGTCGGCGGTGCTGAAGTGGTCGGAGCAGAGGTGGCAGGAGCGGTGGTTGTTGGGGTTGAAGCGCAACCGCCCAGAAGTGCCATGACCAGGACAAGGACAATACCAAAAAGAACCAGATAGTGTTTTCGCTTGTGCACCATGATAATTCCCTCCTTGTATTTTTAAACACTGACTGTTTTCAAACAGGAAAACAAAGCCACCGTAAAAATCGGTCCAGGATTATATAGTTATATATATAACTTTCGGTCATGCCTAAATTATAGCACATCACAGGCTGTTGTCAAAATGGCCGATCGGATAGGTATATCCCTTAAGGATACTACCATTGCCGAACAATTTCCATAAGCATTTTTAGTATTTTCCATGAATCCGGGCAGTCTCCAGCATAGTCCTGACATTTTCGGGCCTGGCTTCATCCAGGACCGAACCGGGGGACAGGATGAAGCCGCCATCCTTACCGACGGTCCCGATCAGTTCCAGACAATAATTTTTTACTGCTTCCGGAGAACCCGTAACCAGCAAGGAAGCAGGCACATTGCCCATAATGCAGGCTGTCTGACCGATAACCGCCCTGGCTTTTATCATATCCGTTTTATCGAAAAACCAGATGGAAGATCCCGGAGGCAATTCCAGGATAGCTTCCAGGCGGCTGTTAAATCCGCCTTCTGCAAAGAGACGCGGAACCAGGCCTTCCTGGATCAATCCCAGCAAGACGGCTTTCAGGCTGGGCCAGTAAAATCTCTTAAATTGTTCATCCGACATAAAGGCGTCAGCACCCTTATGCAAGGGGATCGAGATGATAGGGCTGCCTCCCAGGCGCGCTCCGGCCACTCCCATATTGATCATCAAAGGTATGAGACGGTCCATAGCCTGAATCAATTTATCCGGCTGGCGGTACATATCTTTCATAATTCCGACTGTGCCGCGGAGGGTGTCGCCGATAAGATCAAAGGGAGCTTTGGAGTATCCACCGTCCAGCAAGGGGTAGCCGGCTACCGTCGACTTCATTATGCCGGCGGTACGGGCTTCACTCCATTTGACGGCTTCATTTCCGGCTTCAAGGAGGGCTTTCAGAGCATCCTGCAACTCCGGGTCGCCGAAAGCCGGCAGGCTGGCGGCCAGAGGTACGATTTCCTGCGTGGTGAAAAGGTTAGGGACCTTCTTGAGGGGTTCCAGTCTATTACAGATACGGCCCAGGTATTTGTTCATCATGAAAGCAGATGGATCGTGAATCAGGTCATCATACTCGTCAGCCCGCATATACTCGGCTTCCATGTACTGATAAGGGGTGTTGTCCGCAATCCCGTGGCCGGCCCACCTAACCAGCCGGTAGTCCAGGATTTCCAGGGACCTTCCCGGAACAAAACCGCTGCCAACGGCATTCACATCCGGATTGAAGTCCACTACGAATTTCCGGTTGGCTTCAGCCATTTTTTGATAGTCATAAAGGGCTTCTCGTACCGTGATACCGGCGTAGTACGCCGGGAATACTCCCAGCACAGGCACAGCCGGCACCCGGTCGGGCTTCTGTAACCGGATAACGCTAATCAACCGGCGGACGCGTTCCTGGTAAGCCGATCTGGCCTGAGGGCTTTCAAAGTTGATGTGTTCGGCGGCCAACCAGGCTTCCATTCTGGCAGCCTGTTTTTCTTGAGGTGAAAGGTTCCCCGTTAATGCTGCGGCAGTCATTTAATCGCCCTCCGGTCTATCTTTTTTAAAATCAAAAAAGGATACGGATTTATTCGGCGGGACTACCACGAACCTATCATCCCAAGGACCAAACAGCATCGCGCGAATAAAGGAGTCCGAGCCGGGGATTTCTTCGTAGTGTAAATTGAACTTTTCGGCCAGGCGCCGGGTATGTTCGCGGTAATCATCGATCCGGTATTGTCCCGTATTAATCAAGGCCAGCCGGGTATAGTTCTTTAATATCTGATTCAGAATCGCCTGGGCTCGGACGGCCCCGTACAATTTTTCCAACCGGGCATATTCATCAAAAGGCGTGTCTCCCGCTTTGATCCAGCCTTTGGTCAGATAATAAGTTCCCGGAGCTTTTTTGATCTGGTGCTGATAAGCGGATACGGAGCCCAGAAAAAGAGCGATGCAATCATCTACCCGTGGCACCACCAGATGACAGTTTTTCGCCTTCAATCCGACTACGGCCTGGGAACAGAGGCCGTAACCCAGAATGATCGCCTTCACCGAGGCATCGGCCTTATCAATGGCCTCCTGCAATGACTGCTTTAGCGATTTGGGATCGATGTGGAGTCCGAAATCCAGCGTATCATATTGCATTGACGGAGGCATTAGAGGCAACATCTCTTCTATAACGGTGGCACAGGCTATCGTTTTACATTTTTCAACGGCTGGAGGCATCAACGCTAACGAAATATTGCGTTTCATTGAGAAACATTATATAGTTATATATATAACTTGTCAACAAAATCGAACAGCCTATATGATAAATGGCTATGTGGATTCGGTTCTGGCGGTCAGCATTGATTATCAAAAAAACAAATTAGTATAATAAGCTGGTTAACCGATGCAGAAAGTAAATCGCAATCTATATGAACCCAGTTATCTGCAGCTGGTGCGCATTTTACAGGAACAGATTGC
>CAZELW010000101.1:0-5873 GCA_964513135.1 uncultured Dehalococcoidales bacterium | reverse complement strand
ATAGTCTGTTATAGGCTGCAAATGATTATTCGGTTATTGTTACCGGATGGGGCACCTGAGCGCCGAAAAGGTAGCCAAGCTGGTTCCACTTCTGCCGGGAGATATCATATTGGGTGTTGCCTTTCTCATCTGTGGCGCGAGGTGTGATGGTGATGCTGCCAGGAGAGGCTTTAAAAGAAAACTCCCAACGGCTGCCTGCTCTCTCAATATTCAGTCCGGTAAGCACAGCGTTTTGGAACGTCTTGCCCCCATCCAGGCTGACTTCTACCCTGGAGATCTTACCATCGGGAGACCAGGCGTAACCGGTAATTTTCTGTTCTCCGGCTTTCAAATTCGCCGGCCAGGGCTGACAACAGGCTGATTTAATGGTTTGTTTGGAGATGATGGGTCCTTTTGCCGGCGGCTGGGGCTGATAGTCCGGGCCGATAAGCACGTAGCTGGTGGTATTGGTGGTGACATGCAGGGGTTGGGTGGAAACTATCAATTTGCCCAACCATTTGACGCTGGCTACTCCAATCCAGCCAGGTAAGAAAGCCCGCACCGGAAATCCGTGATCAACCGGCAGAATCTCATTATTCATCAAATAAACCAGAAGCGAATCTTCTTCCATAGCTTTCGAGATGGGCATGGGTCTTTCGCCGGAAGGACTATCGATGCCTATGGGCATGACTTCAACGGCCGATGGTTTAACTTTAGCCCGGCTTAATAATTCTCCTAATTGAACTCCAGTCCATTCAGCGATACCGTATCCACCAAGGTGCCATTGTGGTCCCATAGCTTTCTTTTTCAGCATAGATTCATAAAAAGAGCGGCCGTTACCGGCACATTCCAGATACCGGGTAAAGGTCCTGGATGGCAGTTTAAGCAAATCGTCATAGGTCAATGTAATTGGGTTTTCTACGCCATCACCTTCAATACTCAATCTCCAGTTTTTGATATCAACTTGAGGCGGAGAAGCATGGCAAAAAGTAAAGAAGGCTGAATTGGGAGTATAGTATTGCTGGTCGGCCATTATCTCAAAGGGCATTTCCGCCCGGGCGGGTTTGGTCGAGGCTATCACTCCCTTCCCGGCACATTCGTCCAGTACTGCGGCTGCGCCATTATTATCAAGATTAGATGTGAAATCGTTGCGCGAGATTCCGGCCTCAGCGGCTTTCTTCCAAAGGGCTTCAGTTTGCCTGTCATTCAATGTCACATTAATCATAATCACCTTCCTTTCCAATCGTTATTCATCAAGTAATTCTTGACTTTATATATTCTCCAATCAGCATTGATGCCGGATAAAGGACCTCTTCTTCGGTTTTAGCATGTAAGGTGAGGTTTTCCGCAAAGATAATATATTCCTCCTTTCCAACCTTCCCGGCTTCTGCTGTCAAGTCCTGCAATGCCGCCACGATTTTTTTATGCTCTTCCAGCATTTGAGGCAGTTCGGCTTTCAGCCAACCTGTCATCGACAAAATTTCTTTCATTACAGGGCTGAAATTGCCGGCTGACAATTCAACAAGCGCTCCCAATGGCGGCAAGGCAAATTCCTCTTCTTTCTCAAAATGAGGGTCTAAAATCTCAGCCACATTTTTAGCAGCCTCTCCCAGTTTGCCGGGTTCCTGAATAGCTTTAGTGAGTACTGCATGCAACTCTTTATGTTCTGCCTGTAATGATGCCGGAATATTGAATTTCACAATTGGCCCTCCTTGCAATAATAATTGGTATCCATCATATTAAACTTTGTACTTCATATCAGATATCCTTTTTCAGCCAGGTGATTGAGCAGAAGATGAAAATAGACCATTCCGCCGTAGGGGTACCATCCGGCACTGATGTCCTGCATCCTCTGATAGTCGGGCACCTCTTCCAGCCCCAGCCATTTCTTTATCCTGTTGCGGGCACCTATATCATCACCCGGGAAAACGTGAATCCGACCCAGTCCTCGCAGCAAACAATACTGGGCTGTCCATCTGCCAACTCCGCTCAGGTCGTAGAGGAAAGAGACAGCCTCCTCATCATTCAGGGCCTCAATTTGCTCCAATTTCAAACCGCGAGTAATCCTGGAAGCCAGCTCGGTTAAATATCTTCCTTTCTGCCGGCTCATCCCGATCAACCGCAGGTCTTCAACAGGCATACCAGCAATGCTCTCAGGAGATGGAAAAGCACGGCCATTGGTGCCCGGCGCAGCCTGACCGAAGGTTTCTACCAAACGGTTTAAAAGAGCCATACCGGAAGGAAGCGAGATCTGCTGAAAGATAAAACCATTGGCCAGGGCTTCGAAGAGACCGGGAAAGCGGGGAGGTTTAACTCCTCGAAAACGTTCCACCAGGGTTTTTAGCTCTTTCTTATCAAGCGTGAAACGGTAGAAATCCGTTAAATCAATACCGATACCGAGCAAACGGTCCAATGCCTGAGCAGATACCGCTCGAAGCTCAGGAAGAGCCCTGATGCTGGTGATGATCACTTCAAGAGACGGATGAGATGTGCTCCCGGTTTGTCTGACAGACATTTCAAAAGGTATGTTTTCCCAGGAAAGGGCACGGCGATAGGTTGTCCCATCCCAGCGGTCCAGCCTATTGGCAGGGTCCCGGCGCAACGCCCACGCCGTCAGGTCCAACCTGAAAGGGGGCACCGGATTTATCTGGAAAGTGTCAACCGGCCGAGCTATTGACGCGGCTTTTTCCCTTCGCAAATCGGTATTACCAATCCTCATGGTCTCACGTCAGGGATGCGAGTTCGTTCATGGCAGCGCCCGGCGAAGCACAACAGACTTCTTTTAAAGGTATAGCTGGAATTTTTATAAAATCACCTCCTAACTATGTTGTTATCCTATTTCATTATATTTAACAAGCGAGAGAAGGATTTGGAGGGGGGCCACCCTGTTTCGGAGAAAGGGGCGGAATTACGATTAAGGATTGAGGATTAAGGAAGGAGAAAGGGGCGGCCCCACCCTGAGATTTCCGACCTCAGTCTACCTTCAAGGCCTTGAGATTGCTTCGGGAAGATTCAGGAGGCTCGCAATGACGTCCCAGGGGTTGGGGCGCTGTCGACCTTGATTGAACAGAACCAGGTTTTGATTCAAGATTATTGTTAAGGAAGGGGAGAGAGGGAGACCGAGTAGATTCCGTGTCGAAGCACGGAATGACAGGGTATGTAGAGGCCACACCTCTGGCAGCGCCTACGGTTTCCCGGTAGGCTTCTACAGCCCGGGGGTCCGGCTGCGGCAGTTTCAGTAGCTTTTGGACCGCTTCAGCATAGGCCTGAGCTTTTATTTTCTCAGTCTGTACCAGTATGCCATCCAGATGAATATAACGGCTTTTATCATTTTTTATCCCAGGGTTCAACCTCGATTACTGTTTTAATGTGATCGGGACTTTTGGGAGCAAAAGCCAGATTATATTCCTCAAGACCAATCCTTTCCGTAACCAGCTCTTCCAATACGCCGTTAAAAGTGGCATTAACCTGACCGATATCATGGAGGGCCATCTCGAAATGACTGCGATTAGAATTGACGCTGCCGGCCAACACCTGGTTGTTGCGCACTATCTGGCGCACCAAATGAGCTGCATCGATCTGCATTAAGGTTTCCTGCCGGGGTATCCCGGTCATGATATAGATGCTGCTGCGGGCCATGTATTTGATCAGCTCAAGGGCAGTCTCGGCCGCACCGGAAGCTTCGAAAATAATATCCAGATATTGCTCGGTCCCACCCAGGTCTACCAATTCGGCCGGAGTCCTGCTTCTGGCATCCAGGTAGCCAGCGCCCATACGGTGCACCAGATCGACTTTGATATGTTCTTCGGGCACGATGTCCGCGACGAAAACGCTGACGCCGGCCAGCCTCAGCAAGGAAGTAGCCAACAAGCCTAAAGGCCCGGCCCCCACTACCAGAGCTATTTTACAGCCGCCCCACTGCAACAGCGAGTATCCGTGTTCATCATGAACGCAAGTCAACGGAGCCCGGGACTGGATCAACCTGAGTTCCTGAACACCTTTCTCGACGATACTGGTCGGTTCAGTCAGAACAGCCAGTTTAGCCAGATCAGGAGGCACTTTAACGACATACTGCTCCTGTTCTACTACATACCGGGTAAGGTACCCATCCAATTTATGCAGACCCCGTTCCTTATACCGTCCGGTAAGGCACATATCACTGGCGTTGCGCAGACAGGGGCTGCATTCACCGCAACCACGCCGTACTGTGATAGCTACAATATCTCCCGGACGCACCGATTTTACGTCTTTACCTGCTTCTTCGATTACTCCTACTCCTTCATGCCCCATGACTATCCGGTCTTTTCCTTCGGGCAAATCCTGGAGATTATAGCGGACCAGATTAATATCCGTGCCGTCTATCCCCACCTCTTTGATCCTTATCAAAACCTCATCCGGCCTCCGGATTTCCGGCTGGGGAATCTCAAAGTCATAGACACCCGTTTTATCCTTTATCAACCCTACAGCAAACACAGGCTCCTCCCCGGTCCAGGTCAACAGGTATTTATTTAAGGACCTATAATTTCTTCATAAAGGGCCAAACCCGGTCACCTATATTATTTGATATCCTGAGCGAACTACCCGGTTTCCCTGATCGGATGACCGCCGAACTCATGACGCAGAGCAGCCAAAAGCTTCTCGCCAAAGGGCTGGAGCTCACGCGAACGAAAACGGACCTGGAGTGCCATAGAGATCGCGGGGAGGGGAACTGCCAGTTCTATCGCCTCTTCAACCGTCCAGCGTCCCTCGCCGGAATCCTCCACATAGGCCTGGAGATAGTCCAGCCTGGGATCCTGTTTCAAGGCATCCGCGGTCAGGTCAAGGAGCCAGGAACGGACCACACTCCCATGGCGCCAAATTTCGGCTATTTGAGGAAGGTCCAGGTTAAATTCCTGCCTGGCATGCATTAATTCAAATCCTTCAGCATAGGCTTCCATTAGTCCGTACTCAATTCCGTTATGCACCATCTTTACGAAATGCCCGGCGCCGCTGGTACCCATATATCCGTATCCTTTATCCGGCGAAGGCGCCAGTGTCTGGAACAGCGGTTCGAGCCGCTTAAACATCGATTTGTCCCCACCTACCATTAAACAATAACCTTCTTCTCTTCCCCAGATGCCGCCGCTGACTCCAGCGTCCATAAAAATTATTCCTTTTGACTCCAGAAAAGCTGCCCGACGCAGGCTGTCCCGGTAATGCGAGTTTCCACCATCAACTATCACATCCCCAGGAGAGAACTCTTCAGCTAAAACAGACACCGTTTCTTCCGTGGGACCGCCTGAGGGGACCATTAACCAGACTACACGCGGCGGAGTCAGCTTTCCGGCAAGGTCGGCTATTGAACCAGCTCCTTCCGCTCCCTTTTGAGTCATGGATTGCACGGCTTCAGATTGAGGATCAAAGACTACCAGCTTATGACCGCCAGCCAGCAGACGTTGAGCCATGTTCCCGCCCATTCGCCCCAGACCGATCATTCCAAGCTCCATGTCAACCTCCCGGCAAAAGTTTTTTCTGTTCTCCTGAGCCGATACTGGCAGGCTGTCGTTTTTCCGAAAGCCGGGACTTCTTTTTCTCGATGCCTGCCAAAAGCTTCTCAAAAGACCTGGAAAAAGCTTCGACCCCATCCGCCAGCAGCTTATCTGTGATCCGATCAAGGTCAATGCCGGCTCTCTTTAAATCGTCCAAATCCTGTTTTGACTTATCGACATCCTGATCGATAGTCCTTTCCACTTTGCCGTGGTCCAGAAAGGAATTGATGGTTTCCAGCGGTAAAGTATTGACGGTATCCGGACCGATTAACGGTTCAACATATTTCACATCGCTGTAATTGGGGTTCTTGGTGCTGGTGCTGGCCCACAGCGGACGCTGGACCCGAGCCCCTCTGGCCTTTAAAG
>CAZELW010000100.1:0-5894 GCA_964513135.1 uncultured Dehalococcoidales bacterium | reverse complement strand
CTCCTTGACCTTCCGGCATAATACCATCCGGTTGTTTCCTCAAGCCTGCGCACCTTCTCAATATCCGCATTCGATTAACGTTGGTGATTTGGCATCCTGAGGCGAAAAGCGGTAAAATATGGTAATCTACAACAAGTTTATTGAGTTTAAGGAGGAGCCCTAATGAGAGAAGTTGTAATCGTCAGCGGTGCAAGGACCGCAATTGGTAATTTTGGCGGTACTTTGCAGGATATTCCGGCTGCCCAACTGGAGGCTATTGCCATCAAAGCCGCTCTGAAAAAGGCAGGAGTGAGACCCGGCCGGAGCCCTCAACTGGAAAGTTTCGCCCCTAAAGCCTTCCAGGGCGTAGGCGAAATCGATCTGGAAAAGAAGTACAATGATTATGACAGTTCTTTAAAAGAAATATTTATCGATGAAGTCATTATCGGCAACGTTCTGCAAGCCGGCCAGGGCCAGAATCCCGGACGCCAGGCCCAGATTTACGCCGGAATCCCCAAGGAAGTCAATTCCTTCACCGTGAATAAAGTATGCGCCTCTTCCATGAAAGCTGTCGCGCTGGCCGCTCAGGCTATCAAAGCCGGAGATGCCGATGTCATCGTCGCCGGCGGCATGGAAAACATGAGCCTGGCGCCGTTCTATCTGCCCAAAGCCAGATACGGCTACCGTATGGGAAGCCTTACTGATGCTACCAGCCCGATTATCGACGGCATGGTCTATGACGGCCTTTTCGAGCTGTTCTATGGTTATCATATGGGCAACACGGCCGAAAATATCGCCTCTAAATATAATATCAGCCGGTTGGAACAGGATACCTTCTCCGCCGAAAGCAACGCCAGGGCTATCGCTGCCACTAAAAACGGGAAATTCAAGGATGAGATAGTCCCCGTAGAGATCAAGGTCAAGAAAGAAGTCAAGCTCTTTGATGTGGATGAGCATCCTCGCGACAGCACCGTAGAAACCCTTGGCAAATTGGCCCCGGCCTTCAGGAAAGACGGCACCATCACCGCCGGCAATGCCTCCTCTCTTAACGATGCGGCCGCAGCAGTGCTCCTGATGTCGGAAGAAGCAGCTAAGAAATACGGCCTGAAGCCTATTGCTTATGTCAAATCTTACGCCTCCGGTGGCATCGATCCCGCTTATATGGGCATGGGCGCGGTCCCGGCATCTTATAAAGCTCTCAAACTGGCCGGGCTGGAAGTGAAAGACATCAACCTGTTTGAATTGAACGAAGCTTTCGCCGCTCAGGCAATCGGCTGCATGAAGGAGATGGGTGTCGACGGCAATATCTGCAACGTCAACGGCGGCGGAGTGTCGCTGGGACATCCGATCGGTTGTACCGGCACCAGAATCGTTGTAACCCTTATGTACGAAATGCAGCGCCGGCAGAGCAAATACGGTCTGGCAGCTCTCTGCATTGGCGGCGGTCAGGGCATGGCCGTTGTACTCGAAAGAAAATAGTCTACTCCTGAAATAGATCGTTTATCTGGAGCAGGCCCGGAAGGCCTGCTCCATTTTTATAAGACCGGCTTTGGCCTTGCTGCCCCTTCGGCTGTCGCTGCTCCGGCGTAACGTTTCTTTCTGGATTAGAATAATCTTATAGAGTATTATTAAGCCGTCTCGCGGAGCAAATTGCAATGAAGGCCAATATCAATCACCGGGAGAAATCCCGGATCGATTCCATTGTCTGGAATAACCTCACATGGACAGACATCTCCTTCCCCTCTCAAACTGAATCTGACCTGCTGGCGCAGAAATATGCCTTTCATCCACTGGCGCTGGAAGACTCTCTTAGCCGCGGTCAGCTTTCCAAAGTGGATAATTATGTCAATTATCTGCTGTTGGTATTCCACTTTCCTATAATGGAGGCTGGTATTCTCAGGTCTGCCTGGATGGCTGTCATAATCGGCCAGGGTTACATCATCTCATTCCATGACCGCTTTAAAGACCTGACTGATTTGATCGAGTCCTGCCGGAATAATGAGGAAACCAGAAACGAATATTTCTCCGACGGCTCCGGATACCTGATCTACCGCATTCTGGACAAACTTCTGGAACCCAGCTTCGTCATCTTAAACCAGCTTTTCACCCGGATGGATGAAATCGAAGACGCTGTTTTCGATGATTCTTCCGAAGACACTCAGGCCATATCCACCTTGAGACGAGAAATCATCGTATTCAGGCGCACCATCGGGCCGTCGAGAATGGTAATCCAGGACCTCAAAAATCGGATCGTGCCTTTCACGGATCATAACCTGGATATTTATTTCGATAATTTGCTCGATCATTTCAATAGAATCTGGGATAATCTGGAAGAGTCTAAAGAGGTGATCGAAGTGTTTAAGGACACCGACTTCGTGATAGTGACCAACCGCATCAACCGGATTGTGCAAACATTAACCATTATTTCGAGCGTCCTGCTTCCGTTTCTGGTAGTATCCAGCATTTACGGCATGAATATAAACTTGCCCGGGGGAATCGAACGGGGCAGCCTGGCGTCTTTCGGCGTTCTTCTGGGGATAATGGCATTTTTGTCAGGGGCTATGCTATACTTTTTCCACAGGAGGCACTGGATATAATCATGAAAATCAGAGTCCTGGGAGCGCATAATACCGAGTCAGCCCACACCAAACATACCTGCCTGTTGGTAGACGATATTCTGGCCCTGGATGCCGGGAGCCTGACTGCCGGCCTTTCATTCGCCGACCAGATGAGGATCAAAGCTGTTTTGATAACCCACGGCCATTACGACCATATTCGGGACGTCCCCGCCCTGGCGATGGGACTGTTCCTGAGGCGTAAATCGGTGGACATTTACACCCACCAGGCAGTTTATGACAACATCACACAGTACCTGTTAAACGATAACCTGTACCCGGAGTTTCACAGGCGGCCGGAGGACAATCCCACTCTGCGGATGCATATCGTGGAAGCGTACCGGAAGTATGATATTGAAGCATACAGTGTGATGCCGGCTCCGGTGGCACATGCCATCCCGGGGCTGGGCTACCAGATCACCGCGGCTGATGGAAAGACCATCTTCTATACCGGAGATACCGGGGCCGGTCTGGCGGAACTCTGGAAGCAGGTCTCTACCGACGTCCTTTTCATCGAGCTTACTGCCCCCAACCGGTGGGAAGAATCCGCCCGGAAGACCGGGCACTTTACCCCCAATCTGCTGGAACGGGAGCTCAGGCAAATGCTTGCAATCAGGGGTTCCCTCCCCCGGGTGGTGACCGTCCATATCAATCCGGGAGATGAAAGCGAAATCAGAGAAGAAATCGCCGCGGTATCAACTTCGCTCGGAGTTAAAATCGAGATGGCTTACGAAGGGATGGAGGTAGAGGTTTAGAACAGGTCGAAAAGCCGAAATTCATAGCTGATGAAAACGTCGGCAAGCTCGCCAGACTGCTCAGGCTCATGGGCTATGATACCGTCTATTTTAACGGAGACAATGACACCCGTATGGTCCAGATCGCCCTGGCGGAAAAGCGGATTATCCTGACGCGGGATACCCATATTCTGAAAAGGAAGCTGATCATCGGTGGGCAGGTCAAAGCGATATTGATTAAATCAGATAAAATTGAAGACCAGGTCAAACAGGTGGTCAGCGAACTGGATTTGTGCGTTTCAAATCGACCTTTCACCATTTGCCTGGAATGTAATGTGCCCCTGGAGCCCCGCAGCAAAGAGGAAGTCGAAGAGAAGGTGCCCCCGTATGTCTGGCAGACCCAGAAGGAATATGTGCAGTGCCCCCGCTGCCGGCGCATCTATTGGAAAGGGACCCACTGGGAAGCCATGACCAGACGACTCAAAAAGCTGGTCAAGCCCTGCTAATCCGGCGGGCTGCCGGCAACTCTCCGGCGCCTACATCACCCCGCCGTCGATGCAGATCACCTGGGCGGTGATATAAGAAGAACGGTCGCTGGCCAGAAAAGCGGCCAGTTCAGCCAGGTCTTCCGGTGTGCCGTACCGCTTCAGGGGAATCCGGGCCAGGATAGCCTCCCTTGCTTCCTGGGGCAGTTTATTGGTCATATCAGTCACAAAAAAGCCGGGGGCAATCACATTGGCGGTTATATTACGCGGTCCCACTTCCCGGGCGACCGATTTGGTAAAAGCAATCAGGCCGCCCTTGCTGGCGGAATAGTTGGCCTGTCCGACATTGCCGGCAATTCCCGCCAGAGAGGCCACGTTGATAATACGGCCCCACCCCAGGCCCATCATGGAGCGGAGGGCGAATTTCGTGCAAAGGTAAGCCCCTCTCAGGTTGGTCCCGATCACTTCATCCCAGGCTTCATCGGACATCCGGGGCAGAAGCCCGTCCCGGGTGATGCCGGCGTTATTGACCAGGATATCGATCTTTTCCCATTTTTCAGTAACCTGACGCACCATGTTTTTCACGGCGTCGCTGTCGGCCACATTGGCCTTTATCGCGATGGCTTCACCGCCTTGAGAGGCAATTAGCTGTGTTGCGCTTATCGCCCCATCGTCATTGGACAGGTAGTTAATTGCCACTCTGGCGCCCATTGAGGCCAGCTTGATCGCGATCGCCCTTCCCAGGCCTCGGGAAGCCCCGGTTACCAGTGCTGTTTTACCATCCAGTTCCGCATCCATTTTTAAACCATTCTTTTTATAATCAGGCAGCAGTTTTGTCCGCCCAGGCCGAAGGAGTTGGAGAGGCACACATTGACATGTTGCGGGCGGGCGTTATTGGGAACATAGTCCAGATCGCATTCAGGATCGGGCGTCCGGTAATTAATAGTAGGGGGAATAATGCCGTGAAGAATGGTCAATACCGTGGCAACTGCCTCCACGGATCCGGCCGCAGTCGCCAGATGACCGATCATGGACTTGTTAGAGCTCATGGGTATTTGATAAGCCCGCTTGCCGAATACCATCTTTACGGCCTTTGTCTCGGTACAGTCGTTTAGCTGAGTACTGGTGCCGTGAGCGTTGATGTAGTCAACTTCATCCGGCGATATTCCTGCATCCTGGATCGCCATGTTCATCGCTACAGTCTCTGTCTCCGCATACGGGGCAGTGTCATTGTAGGCATCGAAGGACCAGCCGGCTCCGGCCAGTTCCGCCAGTATTTTCGCTCCGCGGTTTACGGCATGCTCATAGCTTTCCAGTACCAGCATTCCGGAGCCTTCACCGAAAACAAAACCGTTGCGTTCAAGGTCGAATGGTCGGCAGGCGGTAGTCGGGTCCGGGTTTTTTGTGAGAGCGCCGACAATGCCCGTTGCTGCCACCGTGACAGGCGCAATCGTAGCATCCGAGCCGCCGGCTATCATAACATCCGCGTGACCCATCCGGATATGGTTTAAAGCAATTCCCAGCGAATCGCTGCCGCTGGCGCAGGCGCTGTTCACCGTTGAATTGGGCCCCCTGAGGCCGAATTCCAATCCCACCTGCACGCCCACCATGTTGGCTCCCACCTTACTGGCCAACAACGGGTCGATGCGGTTCGGTCCCTTATTAATCAAAATATGCGCCTGGTCGATCAGCAGTGTCGGCGCTCCGCCGGTCGCAATCACCGTACCGACCCTTTCCGGCTTCTCCCGCATCATATCCAGTCCGGCCGATTCGATGGCCATTTTGGCGGCAGCGATCGCAAAATGGGTGGGGCGGGCAGTACGGTCAACCCTTTTCAAAGGAATATATTTTTCCGGCTGGAAACCCTTTACTTCAGCCGCTACTTTAACGGCATACTTGCTGGTATCGAATGACGTAATTGGGGCGATACCGTTCTTCCCATCGATTAATCCCTTCCAGAATTCTTCGACATCAAGACCGATGGGCGTGATCGCGCCCAGGCCTGTGACAACGACTTTTTTATAATTCACAGATTCAATTATTCCTTTCCAATTATAGCGATAATTATTAAATGCCGGAGA
>CAZELW010000099.1:0-5977 GCA_964513135.1 uncultured Dehalococcoidales bacterium | reverse complement strand
CGGAGAGGAGAAATATTCGCTCAAACGTGTGTGGTTGTCCAAAGAAGAAGAGGACGGCTATTATTACGGCTTTGCAAATGAAGCTTTATGGCCTCTGTGCCATATCGTCTATAACCGGCCGATGTTCCGTGAGTCGGACTGGAACACCTACAAAAAGGTAAACGAGATTTTTGCCAGGAATGTTCTGGAAGAAGTAGGCGATAAAAAAGCCTTTGTATTTATTCAGGACTATCAACTGGCGCTTTTAGCCAAAATGATAAAAAAGCGGAACGGTGATATTATTACCGCTCAATTCTGGCATATTCCCTGGCCTAATCCGGAGGCTTTCCTGATCTGCCCCTGGCAGGATGAAATACTGGAGGGGCTTTTGAGCAACGATCTCCTTGGTTTTCATATCCGCTATCACTGCAACAATTTCATGGATACCATCAACAGGTCCCTTGAAGCACGTGTCGATTATGAGAAGTTCGAGGTGGTTTACAAAGGTCACCAGACCGCGGTCCGGCCTTTCCCTATCAGCGTAGATTTCGAAGAATTCTCCCAGGAGGCTCAGAGTCAAGAGGTGGCTGATGAGGTTGCCCGGGTCAGGAGTAAACTGGGATTGCGGGATGAGATTATCGGGATCGGCATCGAGAGGTTTGATTATACCAAAGGAATCCCGGACCGGCTTAGAGCGATCGACCGGTTTTTTGAAAAAAATCCGCAGTATTTGCGGAAAATGGTCTTTATCCAGGCCGGAGTATCCAGCCGCATCCATATAGACGCATATAAATCACTGAATAAGGATATAGAAAGCCTCGTGGAAGATATCAACTGGAAATACGGCTCCGAATGGTGGAAACCCGTTATTTTATGGAGAGAAAGCCTGTCCCAGCTAACTCTGCTGGCCTTGAGGCGCATGGCGCACTTCTGTATTGTCAGTTCCCTGCATGATGGAATGAACCTGGTGGCCAAGGAATATGTCGCCAGCCGTTATGATGAGGACGGGGTATTGATTTTAAGTCCATTTACCGGCTCTTCCAGAGAGCTGACCGACGCGATACTGGTAAACCCTTATGCAACCGACCATTTTGCAGAGGCAATAAAAGACGCGCTCGAGATGCCGGAAGAGGAAAGGAAGAAGCGGATGAGGAGGATGCGTACCATTGTCAAAGAGAACAATATCTATAAGTGGGCGGCGGATATAATAACGGACTTGCTGAAACTGGGTTCGGAAGGTTGAATATGGAGCATCTATTTTCAGCCTGGCCTGAAGTGATAAACCGGATTGACAGGACGAGCCAGGTATTGTTCCTGACCGATTTTGACGGTACTCTGACTCCGATTGTGGGGAGACCGGAACTGGTGGTGTTACCGGAGGAGAACCGCCAGCTTCTGTACGAATTGGCCCACCAGCGGCGGTTTATTGTTGGCATAATCAGCGGGCGGGCATTATCCGATTTGAAAGGACTGGTGGGTATAGAAGGGATAGTTTACGCCGGGAATCATGGCTTCGAGATCGAAGGCCCAGACTGGAGCTTTATCAGTCCTGTCTCCGATGAGATCAGGTCTTCGTTCAGGGTAATAAAACGAACCCTGAATTTGACCCTGAGTACCATCAAAGGAGTTCTGGTAGAAGACAAAGGTATGACTCTCAGCGTACACTACCGCCAGGTGGATGAGGAAAAAGCCAGTGATATTAAGATCCTGGTAGAACGCGCTGTGAGCGATTCTTCTTTCAGGGGACTATTTAGAATCACTGCGGGGAAAAAGGTCTACGAGGTGAGGCCGGCAATCGATTGGGATAAGGGAAAAGCCATAAACCTGTTAATCGAAAAATATGATAAGGGTGGAAAAAACGGCGGGTTGGTTCCAATATATATGGGAGATGACCTGACTGATGAGGATGGGTTCCGGGAAATTGAAAAGTACGGAAACGGCATTACAGTGCATGTAGGCGAAGTCAAAGATGATTCGGCTGCCAGATACTATTTGGAATCGACCAGTGAAGTCCAGAAATTCCTGGCGGAAATGCTGGAACATAACCAAAGAGGTCTCCTGTGCGAGAAGTTCTCGACTGTCTGAATACCGACTAGCCCCTGATTTTCATTCCTGCCGCAGTATTTGCTGTCTGCATTATCGCTTTATTCCGGATCGAAGCAGTACAGTAGCCCTGGACTATCCGGCAAAATGGGCGTGGATGATGCCTCTAAGGACTATCTGATCCTTGACCATGATGATTCTTATATTAATATTATTAATGTAGATGTAAGACACTCTTAAGGTCAGGGAGATTGCCCGGCTGCCTGGATTAGCGTATTATTAAATGGCCAGCTATTGGCCGGCTATAATTCAGGTGAGGCAGAAAAGATGCAGAAAATCAAAAGAATCGCTATTCTTACCGGTGGAGGAGACTGTCCGGGCATAAATGCGGTAATCAGGGCAGTAGCCAAAAAAGCAATCAGCGAATACGGCCTGGAGGTTATCGGCATTGAGGATGGCTATGAAGGTCTGATTCAGAACCACTATCGAGAGCTAAGCTTCGGTGATGTATCGGGAATTATTACCCTGGGCGGCACTATCCTGGGAACTTCAAATACCGCTAATCCTTACAGATATGCCAGGAACGGGAACGGCTGCCTGGAATTCGAGGACGTTTCTCAATCTACGATCGAGAATTACCGGAAGCTGGGGGCAGACTGCCTGGTCTGCATAGGAGGTGACGGCACACTGACCATTGCCAACCGGCTTTTCAAAGACGGAATCCCTATCGTGGGCATTCCCAAGACCATTGATAATGACCTGCGGGGGACAGATGTGACTTTCGGTTTCGATTCGGCAGTTTGCGTGGCCACGGAGGGGATCGACCGGATACACAGCACCGCTCAATCGCACCACCGGGTGATGATTGTCGAGGTGATGGGACGGAATGCCGGCTGGATTGCTCTTCATTCCGGGGTGGCCGGCGGCGGAGACATTATCCTTATTCCTGAAATACCTTATAAAATGGATGTCATAATCGACGCAGTGAACCAGCGTAACCTCAGCGGCAAGAGATTCAGCATCATAGTCGTCGCCGAAGGGGCTAAAGCCAGCGACGGCAACACTGTAGTCCATCGGATAGTGAAACAAAGTACCGATCCGGTCCGCTTCGGCGGTGTCAGCTTTGTTCTGGCATCCAGGATAGAAGAGCAGACCGGTATTGAAACCCGGGCAGTGGTGATGGGGCATCTCCAGCGGGGAGGGACTCCAACCCCCTTTGACCGTATCCTGGCTACCAGGCTCGGCACCCGGGCGATAGATATGATAATAGAGGGCCACTATGGCTGCATGGTGGGAGTCCAGGCTGATGATCTGGTGGAGGTCCCTCTGGTCGAAGTAGCCAGGGGGCAGAGAACAGTCCCGCTGGATGCGCCGCTTATCAAGTCTGCCCGTGATATCGGTGTCTCCTTTGGCGACCGGTAGGGGATATCTATTTCATCTATTGAGGAAAGGGGGCACTTTTAGGTCATTCTCCAGGCTCGTAACGGAAAAGAGTTACTGGACAATATCTTGCTGTGCACGATGAGTATCCAGGGAGAAGGACTTTTCACCATCGCTCTCTCCGATTTCTGGGAGTGGGAGATGTATAGTTACAGAGGTCCCGGCGCCTACCTGGCTATGGATTTCGATGCGGCCGTTATGAATTTCTACGATTTGCTTTACGATAGCCAGCCCCAGACGTGATCCCTCACCATCTGATTTGCGCGTGGAACCGACTTTATAGAAGGCTTTCATAACGTGCGGCAGTTGTTCCTGGGGAATTCCCCGCCCGGTATCCTTTACCTGCAAGACGGCCTGGTCGTCCTCTCTGGCTAACATCATCTTTATCTGTCCGTTTTTGGGTGTGAACTTGATGGAGTTATCAACCAGATTCATTAACATCTGTTTAAGAAGATCATGATTCCCCTGGATAAAAATATCATCCGGAGCTATGATATTTAATTCCAATCCCCCGGTCAGCATCCACATATCTCCAACCACTTCATCCAGCACTTCTTTGAGATTGACCGGTTCCTTCTGGATGTATATGTTGGAATCCAACTGGGCATTGAGCAAAAGGTTTTTTACCATACGGATAAGCCTTCGGGTCTCTTTAAGCATACGCTCCAGGCTGTCTTTAGTTTCGTCATCCAATGACGGTTTAGAGAGCAAGACCTCAATCTGGCCCTGTATAGCAGTCAGGGGCGTCCTTAGATCATGAGACATGCTTCCGATAGCCTTTTGTTTTTTATTGATGGCTGTATCCAGCCGCAGCCACATAGCCGACAGGCTTTTGGCCAATTGTTCAATTTCGGCGGGTTGTCCTTCATCGTGCATGCGGGCGTTGAGATGATTGTAATCAACCTGATCGATAAGCTGCATCATTTCCTGAAGGGGACGGAACCCGCGCCGGATCATAAATCGCACGGCAACAATCGCAATCAGGCTACCGGTCATTCCCACGATAATTCCATTGACCAGGAGTCCATTTCTGGCATCGGCTATCTGTCTCAGAGACTCGATAACCTGCACACGGGCTAAAACTCTCTGGTTAGAAGCTTCGAATACCGTGATTGTATAAGCCCTGACCGGGTCAGCATCGCTGAAAATGATATCGCTGAAATGACCTGTTCCGGCATCATCAACCAGCAGTTGGGAATTCAGGTCCTGAATTAATGCCGGAGACATATCCCCGAATTCGATGATGGGCTGCCCAGTGGGGCTGATTACCCTCATGATTGAAGGAGCGAAGGATAGTTCCTGGTGGGACAACTCCCTGAAAACCCGGGCATAGCTTTCTTCATCGGTGGTAATATCTGAAGAGATAATCGCCGCAACCATGTGAGCATGCTCTTGCATATTTTCATTAAGAGCCATATCCAGACGCCAGACTGTCACCTGCTGTGTGGCTATAATAACCCCGAAGATAATGATCAGGATTGCTGTTGCCACCCACAGGGAAAGCAGGCTGCGCAGGCTTAGCCTCATAATTTCTCCTCAAGAACGTATCCGTAACCCCGGAGGGCGTGTATGAGGTCCTTTTCTCCACCGTAATTCAATTTCCTCCGGAGGAAATTGACATATACTTTCACCGGATCGGTCTCCAGTTCGAGTTCATCTCCCCAGACTCGTTGATAGATAATCTCCCGGCGTACCGGGCGGCCGGCATTATCCGCCAGCAGTTTAAGCAATTCAAACTCGCGGTTGGTAAGGTTGATCTGCCTGTCTCCCCGGTGCACCTGGCGGCGCCTGGTATCGATCGTCAGATCACTGATCTGAATGACCGTGGTGGCCAGATAGTCTTTGCGGCGCAGAATAGCCCGTATCCTGGCCAGTAGTTCTTCAAAGGCAAATGGCTTGGGTAGATAGTCATCGGCGCCGGCTTCCAGTCCCAATACGCGCTCGCCAAGCATGTGCCTGGCGGTAAGGATTATGATCCCGGTGTCTCCCCATGACCGGATTTCACGGCATACATCAATGCCATCGATATCGGGAAGTATCAGGTCCAGAATAATCAGGTCGGGACGGCTGGACCTGGCGACTTCCAGCCCCTGAAGGCCGGTTAAAGAGACTTTGACATTGAAGCCCTTTTGGGCCAGGCCTCGCTTTATGAAATCGGCAATATCGATATCATCCTCAATAATAAGGATACTGGTCAGGCTTTCCATAACGACAACCTTTCAGAACCTGTTCCATTTATTCTACCCATTACTAATCAACCTCATGGAACATAATGGCGCATCTTATGCGTTTAACTAAAAATTAACCGATATTTAACTGGATATTAACTACAATTGATCCTGATTTTAACCGTCCTCTGCTATTATTCAACCATAAAACAAGAAATAAGTAAACGTAGACTAATCAAAGAAGTGTTGGAAGCACAGGGAGAAGAAAACAGGGTATGGAAACCTGTTTCCAGCAAGATAAAAGGGGATGGTGTAAGATGTTCGGCAGAATTTTAGTTGCAATAAGG
>CAZELW010000098.1:0-5990 GCA_964513135.1 uncultured Dehalococcoidales bacterium | reverse complement strand
TTCAACCCCGGCAGAGATCGTGCCGCCGGCCGGGGAGACAAACCGGGTCTGGATCCCCTTCCTGGCAGCAATCGTGCTCCTGGGGGGAGCGGCAGGCTTTATTGCATGGCGTAAAAAATCAGCCAAATGATGAGATATATCCGGGTACTGAAACTTGAGATGGAGAGCCAGAAATGAAAAGAAAAATCATCTGCGTTCTGTTGGCTGTGGTGCTGATATTAAATTTCGGCCTGGTGATGGACCAGTCGGTCGTGACTGCCCAATCGACCTTAAACTGGACAGCCTATAACGACTGCAACTTTGTAGACGGCGATCGTGATCAGAATATCACCAAAATCGGCGTTTCAGGCACCACCTCAGGGACGTTGATCAGACGGGGCGGCGGCGCCGCTACCCCGGTTACGGCTACATTTACCAAGAACGGGGATTTCCTGCTGACCAATAACGGTATTGAAGCAGTTATGGGAACAGACGCCTATGACACTTTCTCCAACAATGTAAGTTGTTCCGGCGTCGTCAACAGTTCCACTTCAGGGTGGTGGGTGGACCTGACATTAAGCGGCCTGGACCCGGCTAAATCATATACATTTGCCGGTACCGCGATAAGGGGGGGTGGTACCTCCGGTTACAACAACCGAAACTCAACTTTCATTCTTTCCGGTGATGAAGGAGCAACCAATGCCAGCTCGACCGGCACAGTAGTTATCGATAGCCATACCATCGCATTCAACACCGGCGGCAATAATAATGAGGGATATGTTGTCCGCTGGACTGACATTGACCCCGGCTCTGACGGGACTATCGTTATCCGGTCCCGGGCATCCAGCACCAGCGAAATCCCGGGTTCGACAGCTAATGCTTATGCGCTCAGTGTATTCATGCTCCAGGAGAGGGAGCCGGCTGAACCCAGGATTATTATCTCAAATACCGCACTGGAGGCCTTCAAGACCCTGCCCGGCGAAACTTCCTCCGAACAGAGCTACACCGTTTCCGGCATCAACCTGACGGACAACATAGAAATCACCGCTCCGGAGGGCTTCGTAGTATCGACCACCAGCGGCAGCGGATTCGGGCCCTCAATAAGCCTGACTCCGTCCAGTGGTACTGTAACTGCCACGGAAATATTCGTGCGCTTCGATCCGGCTGATCCAGGTACTTTCAGCGGAAACATCACTCACACCAGCACCAGCGCCGCGATCAAGACTGTGGCTGTCAGCGGAACGGCTTCTTCGTCGTTACCGCCGGAGTATAAGGGATTCAGCGAAGCAAAAAGCGGCACCTCCGGCAGCAGTGTAAACAATGTAACATCGATTACGGTCAACAAGCCGGCCAGCACGGACGAAGGCGACCTGCTGGTGGCGGGGCTGACCTGGGACGGCAATCCCGGAACGATCACAAAGCCGGACGGATGGGAGATATTGAATGCATCCGGCTATCCGGCTACTCCGAATGTGACAACAGGCGTTTATTATAAAATCGCCGGTCCTGGAGAGCCTGCTTCATATACCTGGAACTGGGGCACTGCCGAGTCCGTATATGCCTTTATTATATGTATAACGGGGCATGATGAGGCTGCGCCCATCAACGTATGGAGCGTAAATGAGGGATCCAGTCAGTCGCCGTCTTGCCCGGATGTCACCACGACGGTACCTGATACCCTGGTCTTAAGGATTTACGGTTCCGACCGAGCCAGCAGATCTTTTAGCTATCCCGCCGGGCTCACCTCGATAACCAGCGGCAGCAGCGGAAGCGGCAGTCTGTCAGGAGAGACTAACGGAGGGGCAGCCTATGGAGTCCAGGAAGTCGCCGGACCTGCCGGCCAGGCCGTTTTCAGCCTTGATATACCCGGCGGCAATTCCGCATATCGGGCTTTCACCATTGCCATTGCTCCCGGCGCAGCGAGCGATGAGCCGAGGATTATTACCTCAAGAACTTCATTGAATGCTTTCAGCACCGAAGTCGGCGGACCGTCCGCGGTACAGAGCTATTTTGTTTCCGGCTTAAAACTGACGGACAGTATTGAAATCACCGCTCCGGAGGGCTTCGAAGTATCGGCCGCCAGCGACAGCGGATTCGGGGCCTCAATAAGCCTGACTCCGTCCGGTGGTACTGTAACTGCCACGGAAGTATTCGTGCGCTTCGATCCGGCTGATCCGGGCATTTTCAGCGGTAACATCATTCACACCAGCACCGGCGCCGCGACCAGGAATGTGGCTGTCAGCGGCACGGCGGTCTTGCCGGGAACCTGGACGGCTTATAACGACTGCGCCTACATTGACGGCCAAATTTCGACCAACATCACCACCTACGAAGCTTATACCAGCGGCGAATCAGGACTGCTTAAGAAATATGCTGACGGTTCGGATGCGCCCGTCACTGTGACAGTGACTACCGGCGGGTCCGTCGCTTCGCAGCTTACGGAGGACCGCGTAGGGTCTGAAGCCAATCCTGATACTGATGCTTATAATATTTTCCATGATTATGTAAATATGGTCGGAGGGGTGCGGTTGGAACCAGGTGCTTACATCGACCTGTCCTTCACCGGCCTTAACCAGAACAATACCTATACTTTTGCAGCCACTGCCAACCGGGCTGATCCCGAATATTCAGACCGCATAACGAGATTTACCATCTCGGACGTAGAAGCGGCTGTCAACGGCAGCACACCAGGCGTGACCGTCAGCAGCAACCAGTCCGTATCATTTTGCACCGGATATAATACCATTAACGGCTACGTCGCCCGCTGGACCGGTATTCAGCCAGGGGACGACGGTGATTTCAAGGTACGCGTTGAAATAGAGAGCGGCAACTATGCCTACGGTCCGGCGGTGTTTTTGCTGAGCAATGAGACCCCCGGCACGGTCAATCACGCTCCAAACCAGCCTTTGCCGGTATATCCGGCAGACGGCTCGAATGATATTTCTATCCTGCCGACGCTGACAGTCAACGTCAGCGATCCTGACCCTGATGATCTGCTGGATGTCACTTTCTACGGTCGTGAAGCCGGCACAACCGCTCCCGGTCCCGATTTCACTCTCGTAGCCATACCGGATACCCAGATGGCGGCCCAAAGCTACCCCGCAGTCTTCCAGTCGCAGATACAGTGGATCGCCGATAACAAAGATGATCTGAATATTGTGTTTGCCACCAATCTGGGGGACCTCGTAAACAAAGCAGATGATGCGACGCAGTGGAACAACGCGGATGCGGCATACAGCAAGCTGGAAGAGGAACCAGGAGAAGGAGAGGCAGACAGGAGAGTCCCCTACAGCGTGGCCCCCGGCAATCATGATCTTCCATGGCCACCAATGTGGAATACCACATTATATCCGGACTATTTCGGTCCCGAACGCTTCGCCGATAAGAGCTGGCAGGGGTGGGAAGGCTCCTTCGATGACAATAACTATGATAATTACTCATTCTTCAGCGCTTCTGGAATGGATTTCATTATCGTCAATCTGCGATATAATGCCGGAACAGACGTGCTGAACTGGGCGGATTCCGTACTGAAAGCCAATCCGGACCGCAGGGCTATTGTCGTGCAGCATGATATCCTTAATGTTAACAACTCCTGGTCAAACCAGAGTACCTTTAACGCGCTGAAGGACAATGCAAACCTGTTCCTGATGCTTTGCGGCCACAATCACGCCTCCGGCGACGGCGCCGCGTACCGGGCGGAACAGGGGGACAACGGACAGACAATACACATCATGCTCGCCGATTACCAGGACTTTCCGAACGGCGGCAACGGGTATCTGCGCCTGCTGCGGTTCTCCCCGGCAGACAACACGATTTATGCCACTACCTATTCACCCACTCAGGATGCATATATAACTACCTCTCCTGACCAGATGGACATGGCCTATACCATGTCCAGCACGGCCCCTTTCGAGGTGATAGGGACGGTTAGCGGTATTTCCAGCGGAAGCAATGCTTCGATAAGCTGGCCGGGGCGGGAGGCCGACACCGAATATGAATGGTATGTCGAGGTTTCCGACGGGTCCAGGACGACCACCGGACCAGTATGGACTTTTACCACCGGCGGGGTTTCCAGTCCAGCCATTATCCAGGGAACAACCTTCAATGCGATGGGGGAGGTGCTGGGTGGAGTCACACTGACTCTGGATGACGGCACTCAGGTAGTCAGCGGCGCTGACGGCAGCTACCAGTTGACGGTGGCTACTCCGGGGACATATACACTGACGGCCAGTAAAGCCGGTTATCTCGATGAGATCATAGAAGACATAGAGATAACTCCCGGCGAGAGCTATACTATTGATTTCAAGGGCAATACCAGCCTGATCCCCAGTACACTTGATATAAACAAATTCTTAGCCTGCGTCAACAAATGGCAGGTCCCGCCGTCCGACGGGACGGGTCTGGGCATGGAAAAGATTTTAAAGATCATTAACATATGGATAACAAATTGATCAGCCGCCCAATAAAGCAATGAAAACATTACGTTGAGAGGAAAGGCAGACTGAAAGGAGAAATTGGATGAAGACCATCAAACTGTTATCACTGCTGCTGGTAATCGTAATCTTAACGAGCATGATGCCTCTGGCAACCCCGGTTTACGGGGCAACGAGTATTACTTTTACAGCAGAGGAGCTCTTAGGAAAACCTACGAATAGTTCGATCACAATCAATATAGTCCCTGATTCTACGATTACATACCATTACCAGTACGGGACTTCGCCAGGAGACTATGAATTCCAGACGGCGGATGTTGAGGCAACCGGCGGACAGCCCAGCGAAGTGGTCATCAGCGGACTCAGTCCCGACACTCAGTATTACTACCGGATGCGTTACCGCACTTCCGGAGATAGCCCGGATGATTGGGTAAACCGCGCTGAGCACTCCTTCCGGACACAGAGATCACCAGGCAGTGAGTTCTGTTTTACGGTCACATCCGATATACATGAGAATTTTAACACTTCCACCCAGAACGCCATGACAAATATTCTCAACGATCGCCCTGATTTCCACATCGACCTGGGTGATATATTCCTGCTGGATGGCGTGAACAGTCAAACCACGGTCAATAATGAATACCTGAGATACCGGGACCCATTGTATCTTGATAAAATCGGGGGTTCGGTCCCCATCTTCCTGTCATCAGGAAACCATGAAAATGAAGAAGGCTGGAACATCGATGACAGTCCTTTCAGCATCGCAGTGGCCAGCATCCAGGCACGGAAGGCCTTTTTCCCGACACCGGTCGATGATGGGGTATTCTACTCCGGCAACACAGATCCCCTGCCGGCGATCGATGAGACGGTTTACGGGGATAAATTCCGTGAAGACTACTATGCCTGGGAATGGGGCGATGCGTTATTTGTGGTCATCGATCCCTTCCAGTACACGATGGCCAATCCGTATGGAAGTACAGCCGGGGAAGGCGGTGATGATCCTGCCAGCGGAGACCAGTGGAACTGGACCTTAGGACAGCAGCAGTACCAGTGGTTAAAAGAGACCCTGGAAGGCAGCGATGCCAAATATAAATTCGTCTTCAGTCATAATATGGTCGGCGGAATACCCAGAGGTATCTCCGTCAATCCGGCCGGCTACGTTCGCGGCGGCGCCGAGGCAGCAGCTTATTTTGAGTGGGGCGGCCTGAACGCCAACGGCAGCGATGGTTTCGCATCCAAAAGGCCCGGATGGGAGAAGCCGATTCATCAATTATTTGTGGAAAACGGCGTCAGCGCCTATTTCCACGGACATGACCATCAGTATGTCTACGAGACGCGTGACGGAATCGTCTATCAGGAAGTCCCTTCTCCAGGCATGGGCGGTTCCGGATTCACCGGCATATATACTGAAGGGGACCATGGAGATTACCAGACAATTAAAATGATGTCCAACTCAGGCCACCTGCGGATAACCGTTACTCCGGAAGAAGCAACGGTAGACTATATCACTTCCAGTAATACTAACAGAGTTTCCAACTACACATATACTATCGAGCCTAACGTTGGCACGGCAGATCC
>CAZELW010000097.1:0-6076 GCA_964513135.1 uncultured Dehalococcoidales bacterium | reverse complement strand
TACACCCTATCCTACACTCTTTCCCTACACGACGCTCTTCCGATCTCTGGTCTCCTTCATCCAATCTCATGATGATTACCCCCTGGGTAGTGCGGCCCAGGATAGGAATACCGCCGCCGGTATCGTCTTTTAACGGCGTGGAAATGACCTTGCCGTCTTTGGAGATGATCATCAGTTGCTGGGTTTGTAAAACGAGCTGGGCTGCGGCAACCAGACCGGTCTTTTCCGTAACCTTCAGGGTCTTGATGCCTACGCCGCCCCGGCTCTGCTTCTTGTAATAATCGATGGGGGTAAGTTTGCCGTAGCCATTGACCGTTACTACCAGAAGGTAAGCATCTTGGACAACAACAGACATGCTGACAACCTGATCGGCCTCGTCCAGGCGGATGCCTCGCACACCGCCGCTGGTCCGTGAGCTGCTCCGTAAAGTATTAACAGCGAAGCGGATGGACTGACCCTGTTCGGTGATCAGCACCACGTCATCCGCATCTGTGGCCAGACCGGCTGCTACCAGCTCGTCTCCTTCCTCCAGGTCCATAGCAATAATACCGCTGCTGCGGATCGAATCAAAAAACTCCAAAGATGACTTCTTGATCTCGCCCTTTTGGGTAGCCATCAGCAGGAAATGGTTCGGCTTGAAATCGGTAACCGAAACGACTGCGGTCACCCTCTCGCCTTCAGTGATGGGGAAAAGATTGACGATAGCCAGACCCTTGGCGGTACGAGAAGCATCCGCCGGGATCTCATGGCATTTCAGGTGGAATACCTTTCCCCGGTTAGTAAAGAAGAGGAGACTATCATGGGTATCGCCTACCACCAGGAATTTGGCCGCATCCGCCTCACGGATGCCCATCCCCTTGACACCCTTCCCGCGCCGGTGCTGTGAGCGGTAGGTCGTGGCCGGCACTCTCTTGATGAAGCCGCGGCCGCTTAACGTGACCACGACTCTTTCATGCGGGACTTCTTCGACAAACAGGTCCATCACGGACTGTTCGCTTATCTCGGTGCGGCGGGCATCGCCGTATTTATTCTTTAGCTGGATGATTTCCTCTTTGACCAGAAATAGAATTTTTTTCTTGTTGGCCAGCAAATCTTCCAGGTAAGCGATAGTCTTAAGCACCTGGGCGTACTCTTCCATAATTTTGCTGCGCTCCAGGTTGGCCAGGCGCCTCAACTGCATGTCCAGAATAGCCTGGGCTTGAATCTGGGACAAATTGAAGTTGGCCATCAAATTTTTCCGGGCTACTTCAGCAGTCTCCGATTCGCGGATGGTGCGGATGACAGCATCGATATTGTCCAGGGCTATTTTCAAGCCTTCCAGAATGTGGGCTCGGGCTTTGGCCTGGGCCAGTTCGAATTTTGAACGCCGGGTGATAATTTCCTGGCGGAAAAGGATGTAGTAGTCCAGGGCTTCTTTCAGGCTGATCACCCGGGGCTGCCCGTCTACCAGCGCCAGCATATTGACGAAAAAAGCCGACTGCATGGCAGTATATTTATAGAGCTGGTTCAAGACCTGGGGAGGCTGGGCTTCCCGCTTCAGTTCGATGACGATGCGCATCCCCTGGCGGTCGGACTCATCCCGGATTTCACTGATGCCCAGCACTTTCTTGTCTTTGATCAGGGTGGCGATTCTCTCGACCAGGGCGGCTTTGTTCGTCTGATACGGGATCTCAGTGACGATTATCTGACGGCGGCCCATTCCGCCGGGAATATCGGAAACATGCACCTTGGCCCGGACGACTACCCGACCATGACCGGTAGCATAGGCGCTCCTTATACCGTCTTTGCCCAGGATGATGCCGGCCGTTGGGAAGTCCGGCCCTTTGACAAACTCCATTATTTCATCAACGGTGGCTTCCGGATTATCCACCAAATAAGCAATTGCATCACAAACTTCGCTGAGATTGTGTGGGGGAATATTGGTCGCCATGCCTACGGCAATACCGGAGCTGCCGTTTACCAGAAGGTTTGGTAAAAGGGCCGGTAAAACGGTCGGTTCCTTCAGGCTGTCATCGAAATTGGCGGTGAAATCAACGGTATCCTTATCGATATCCACCAGCATCTGTTCCGCGATGGCGGAAAGACGGGCTTCAGTATAACGCATAGCTGCCGGAGGATCATTATCAATGCTTCCAAAATTGCCCTGGCCATCGACCAGTGGGTACCGCATGGAGAAGTCCTGAGCCATTCGCACCATAGCGTCATAAACTGAAGCGTCGCCGTGGGGATGATATTTACCCAGAACGTCTCCAACAATGCGGGCGCTTTTACGATGTTGAGAGTTATGGAATATTCCCATATCCTGCATCGAGTACAGGATACGTCGCTGTACCGGTTTTAGACCATCGCGGACATCCGGTAAGGCCCGCGACACAATAACGCTCATAGCATAATCCAGGTATGAGCTTTTTAACTCCTCTTCAATATTTACTTCTCTGGTTGCCCCTGTGACCATATTTGGTTAAGCCTCCTGTTCCCATTCTTTATCTTCTTCTTCACCCTCCTCAACCGTCTCTTCAGGCACTGCGATCTCATCTTCACCGAAAGTAGAAGTTTCCACCATTTCCTCTTCTTCCTCAAATTCAGGTTTGAAGGCATGGTCGCTGATATAAGGCTGCACCTCTTCGAGACGCTTACCGGGGAAGGAGACCTGACCGATCTGGTCCGGAGACTGATAAGTCTCCCGGATAATGACGGAAATCGAGTTTTCATTCGAAGCAATAATAGCCGCGGTATATTTATTGCCGCCGTCCATCAGCTTAATGAGACGCTGCCCTTGCTTGGAGGGGACCAGACCCAGGTACTCCCCGTGGAGATTTTCAACTGCCAGGCTGGCTCCCTGCTGCTTCAATATGACCTTATCACCGGCCATCATCTTGACCAGCCTCTCGGAGGGAGCTATCTGATACAGATTCACCACTCCGGCCTTGCCGATTTCTTCGATGAACAGCTGCGGTTCAGCTTTTTCCACCAGACCACTGCGCGCCGGGTTTGCCTCTGCCAGATGAGTGAGACGTTCGATATTCTTTTTGGCAATCTGATTATATTGATCAAGCTGAAGAGCTTTCTCATAGATCTCTTTTGATTTTACATAATCACCTAGTTCCATATAGGCTTTTCCCAGGCGGTTATATGCTTCGACATCGTTGGGAAAATTTTCAATAATGCCGCGGTTTATATCCACTGCTTCCTGCCAGCGTCCTTCCATAGCCAGGGTAATGGCATGTTTGCTGGACTGACGTTTAAATTTTCCCTGTTTGTCTTCATGATATGACATCGTGATTCTCCATAATTTACACTGAATTTTTGACTCTATATTATTTTACTCTTGTGTAGTAATTGGGACAAGCTATTATGTTAATTATCAATTCTGATTTTAACAAAATGGGGATATGATTAGATATCCCCCTTTAGTAATTTATTGCCGGAAGGCTCTCGGGCACTTCTTAATTTCAAGGACAACAGCCGGATCAGTCTTTTTCCAGCTCGAAAGCCTTGTGCAGAGCGCGCACGGCGTCCTTGACCCGCGATTCATCAATGATGCAGGTGATACGGATTTCAGACGTCGTAATAAGCTGGATATTGATATTTTCCTTGCTGAGAGCGCTGAACATCTTCGAGGCGTAACCAGGAGTATTCAGCATACCGGTGCCGACGATGCTGACCTTTCCCAGTCGGGAATCAGACACCACTTCCTTCGCCCGGATAGATTTTGCCATCGACTGGATGACGTCCATAGCTTTCTTAAGGTCCTCTTTGCTGACCGTGAAAGTGAGATCAGTAGTATCTGCCTGAAAAGCGTTCTGGACAATCGTGTCTACGCTGATCCCGGCCTCAGTCAATGGTTCGAATATGGACGCGGCGATTCCCGGCTGATGGGGGATGCCGGTCAATGTTATTTTGGCTACATCCAGGTCATGAGCGATACCTCTGACCTTATTTCGCACTTCCATAGATTCTCCTCCGTGAATCAAGGTGCCCGGAGCTTCGTTAAAGCTTGAAGCTACCAGGACGGGCATATTATACGCTCCTGCCAGCTCAACTGCCCGGTAATGCATCGCTTTGGACCCGCAGCAGGTCAATTCCAGCATTTCGTCATAAACGATTTCCTTCAGTTTGCGTGCCTCGGAACAAAACCGGGGATCGGCAGTATAAATGCCGTCCACATCGGTAAAACGCTGACATACGCTGGCTCTCAGGCTGATCGCCAGAGCAACCGCCGTGGTATCGGAGCCTCCGCGGCCCAGAGTAGTCACATCGGACTCGCCGGTAATACCCTGAAAACCGGCTACAATCACGATATTGCCCTTATTAAGTTCTCCAACAATCCGGTCAGACTCTACTTTAAGAATCTTGGCCTTACTGTAGGAGTTATCGGTCCAGATACCGGCCTGACGGCCGTTAAGGCTGATTGCCTTGTAACCCATTTTATGCAAAGCCATTGCCATGAGGGTGCTGGAAACGATTTCACCTGTAGACAGCAAGAAGTCCATCTCCCGGCTGTCCGGCTGATCGTTTATTTTGTGCGCCAGAGCAATCAAATCATCTGTTGTATCTCCCATAGCGGAGATTACTACTACCACCTGATTCCCGGCATCGTAGGTATTGGCGATACGCCGGGCAACATTACGAATCTTATCAGGATCGGCAACCGAGCTGCCACCGTATTTTTGTACAACAACAGGCATTCAACTACCTCAAGGAAAAGTTCGGAGATCCCCTCCGATTTTTCATACGAAATTTATGTCTTTATCAGCTTATTAATGATACCATACCCGGCTTCAACAAAAAAGCCTGTGTCTCTTGCTTCAGCTTCGGTCAACCGCTTCGCTTTGTTGGAAGGAAAGCCCGGTCCGCAGAGCAAAAAAGGCACCGGTTCAGGCGTATGTGTTTGTACATCAATGGGAGTGGGGTGGTCCGGCATTATTAAAAGCCGCAACTGGTCAGCCTTGTAGCCACGCAGTCGACTAATTATTTCCCGGTCGGTCTTCTCAATAGCTTCTACCTTTTGCTCGATAGAGCCGCCGTGGCCGGCCTCATCCGGGGCCTCTACATGGACTACCACCAGGTCCTGCTTTTCCAGGGCCTGGAGGGCGCCGTTTGCCTGGGCAACATAGTCGTTATCCGGACCGTCGGTAACACCCGGGACTTTGAGAACTTCCATACCGGCCATCTGTGCGATGCCCCGGAGCAGATCGACGCCGCTGATCATGGATGCCTTCACCCCGTAGACCTGCCGGAAAGGAGGCAGTTCAGGTACCTGACCGCTCGGCCAGAAAAGCCAGATAGTGGTGGCTGGTATTTCGCCGCGGGATTTCCGCGCCAGGTTCACCGGATGCTCTTTTAACACCTTCTCTGAGCGGCGCATCAAATCGATTAATATTTCACTTCCCGGACCGTGCGGTAAAAAGGGACTTACCTCTTTGCCGGGGATGTCATGGGGAGGGGTACAGACTGCTTCGACGGCCTCGGGATATCCCTTCAACTTCACAATATGACGGTAGCTGACTCCCGGAAAAAAGCGGACATCCGCATTCCCCAGATCTTTCTCCAGCGCCGCAATCAATTCTGCAGCTTCCTCTGTGGTAATATGGCCGGCGCTGTAATCCCACATTTTGCCATCCCGGACCGCGACCAGGTTGCAGCGAAATGCTACCTCTTCCGGACCGATGCTTATTCCCATGCTGACGGCTTCGATCGCGCTCCGTCCCTTGTAATATACCCGGGGGTCATATCCCATAATAGACATACAGGCGCAAGCGCTGCTCGGCTCCATTCCCGGCGGGACCGTCCGGGCCAATCCAACCAGCCCTTCTTCGGCTAAAGCATCCAGTTCAGGGGTCTGTGCCAGTTCTAAACTGGTTTTTCCGCCGCGCTGGGGAATCGGGTGACCGGCTGCGCCATCTATGATCAATACACAATATTTCATCGTTTATCCTCAGGACCTGTTTAGTTTCGGGGTTCGTATCATGACACGTATCATGACTAGCGGGTGCTCAAAATTTCATTAAGCCTTATAATATATTGGCTAATCAATTAGCCACGGGGAGTAGCGCAGCCTGGTTCAGCGCGCAGC
>CAZELW010000096.1:0-6157 GCA_964513135.1 uncultured Dehalococcoidales bacterium | reverse complement strand
AAACAAGGTAAAATTGCCCGACCGCATAAAAGAAGGGAGGCTGGCGCAGGCATATTATCTCGTCAGCATCTTCGGAGAGCCTTTCCAGAGCATCCCCGGAAGCCACAGGTATGGCGGCGATTAATTTCCGCGGCCTTTCTTGCCGTGTTGTCCAGAGAGCAGCCTGCATGGTAGCGCCGGTGGCGACTCCGTCATCAGTAACGATGACGGTCCGGCCTTCGATGGGTGTTCTGGGCAAAACATTACGGATAATCTGGTAGCGACGCCGGATTTCCTCCATTTGCCGGGCTTTTTCAATTTCAATCTCCTGCGGGGTTATTCGCAGGGTCTGCACTACTTCCTGGTTAAGAAATACCTTTCCATCTTCAGCCAGAGCACCCATGGCCAACTCGGATTGTCCAGGGGTACCCAGTTTACGTGAGAGCACTATGTCCAGGTCTGCTTCCAGCAGGCGAGCCAACTCCCTGGCGACAATAATCCCACCCCGGGGTATGCCCAATATTACGGCATTCTGGCCCCGCAGATTGCTCAGCTCTACGGCCAGGAGTTGTCCGGCCTGAGCCCGGTCTTTAAACGGCTCGCTGCTTTTTGAAATCAAGCGCACCTTCGATTCCGGTTCTCTCGCTGTCATTGTGTTTGCCTCCCGAAGCGTTCTGGGTCCTTTTTTCACCTGCCGTCATGGAAGAGCCTCACTGCCGTAATATGGGGCGGCAAAGGACCCTGGGGGAGAGGGGACTGCCGCATTGTACAGTCACCTCACCCGGATATTCTTTGACTTCGCCTTGTGGAATTCTAGGTTGGCAGGATGCGGACCGGCTGCTCTCACAGCCGGGACAGGAATTCCTTCCAGGGAGTGGCAAGCATGGTCTCGGTGATGGAATGGCCGTAGCCCCGGATGATCATGGCGGCTTTTTCTACCTGGTAGGAATCATCCGACTCCACGATATCCACGGTATCAAACCGCCCCATCGTAGCAAAGCTTTCTTTCCACTTCACTCCCGGACATTCCAGTTTAATTTTCTCCTCAACTGTCTGGGCTAATTTTTGAAAATTTTTAGGATCGCTCAAAGCGTCAGGAGAGACCCGGCTGAGAATAATATAAGTTGCCATTGAAATTACCTCCTGATTACTTAATAGTCCATTTTGATGAAATTAACAACCCTGTGCCGCGTTTAGCCAGGGTTGTTTCATGTTCTAATGAAACATTACGCCCGCTCTGCTCTGTGGGGGGAGGGGTGGGAATCGGGATTAATGATTGATGATTAAGGAATAAGGGGGAGAAGGGCATGGCCCGGCTGGAAGCCCGGAAAGCTGCGGAAAAGAAAACGGGCCTCCAGAAATAGTAATACCAGGGTGAAAGAGTTTTCACCCTGGTATTGTATGATTAGACTCTGAAGAATACTACACCTGCTGGGCAACCTGATAGCCATCAGCAATGGCATGCAGTATCAAGCGCGGCTCTTTGCAGTCGCCGACGGCATAGACTTCGGGTACTTTCCCTTTCAGTGCATTGATCAGCGTGGTATCGGGCTTGAGGGGCAAGGCAGTCGCGATAGTATCCGCGTACAGCGTACGCTGTACGCCATCCTTATCAATAATGGTCAGCCCTTTATCCGTTATCTCCACGTATTTTTTAACTCCGCCGATCAACACAGCGCCCTTTTTCGGCAGCCATTTCGACATCTTTATCCAGTTTCGTATCGGCATCATCTCACCGAATTTCTCAGACTGGTCAACAATGGTTACCTGTCTGCCCCGTTTGACCAAAAACTCAGCCAGCTCAATGCCCTGAATAGCGCCGCCAATTATTATCACTCTTTTTCCGAGGGGCATCCAATATTTGGTAAGCGACCTGAGTGTTTCGGGCCCGAAGATCTTCAGGAAAAACTTGAGCTGCTTGTGCAGTTTTTCGTTAGACATGACATTGGGCCGGTTAATACCCGGTATGTCCGGAAGTTCGGCTACGCCGCCTGTAGCGACAACCACGACATCCGGCCTGATCTCGTCGACCATGGAGGGAGTGAACTCTTTGCCCAGATTGATTTTCACGCCCAACTTCCTGATCTGCCTTTCCATGTAGGCGGTCATGGCGGGAAGGTCTTCGATCTCGGTCCCTTTGACCAGAGCGGCCATTGTCATCAGACCGCCCAGCTTGTTGGCTTTTTCATAAAGGATTACTTCATGACCTCTCTCCGCAGCGATCTTGGCGGTTTCCATGGCGGCGGGTCCTCCACCCACAACGACAATCCTCTTTTTCTTCTCTCCCGGCTTAAGAGGCTCAATTATATACTCTTTCTCCCCGCCAATCGCCGGATTCATACGGCAGACGAGAGGGCGGCGCAAAGCATTGTTTTCGAGGCAGTGGCTGCAGGCGGTACAGGGGGCAATGTCCTCTATCCTGTCTTCAGCGACCTTGATAGGAAGGTCCGGATCGGCCTGAAGCCGCCTGGTCATACCGATAAAGTCCGCTTTACCCTGTCTCAAGGCCTGTTCACCCATAATGGGGTCAATCCTGCCGGAAATAAGAACCGGCACGGAGACTACTTTCTTGATAGCGGCAGCTACCGGTATGATAGCTCCGGCCCCGAAGTGGCTCCAATCGCAATCTTTGGGCAGGGGGCTGGGAGGTTCTCCGACGAAGAGCCTCTCCGGCCAGATCATGTCCATCGTGATATCCTTATAACCATGGGACCTTCCGAGAATGGCATCGGCGCCGGCTTTCTCAAATATTTTAGCAAATTCCAGTCCTTCCTCAAGCGTGGTGCAATCCGGGAGTCCGTATTCCACAGCGTTAAAGTTCACCGTGACTGGATGATCATTGCCAATACGCTTTTTGACAGCCTGGATGAGCTCCACCAAAAATTGGGCCCTGGTTTCCACGCTCTGAGCACCGTACTTGTCTGTGCGCCGGTTCCAGACACGGGAAACAAAGGCGTTAATCAGATGGCCGTTGCCGCCATTTAATTCCACCCCGTCGAACCCGGCTTTTACAGCCCGCTCGGCCGCACTGGCGAAGTCTTCCACTATTCCCTCAATTTCCTCGATGGTTAAAGCCCGCGGGATTTGAGGATTTTCCAGAAGGTAAACCTTGTGATAAGGCTGTCTTTCTCTCATTTCTTCAATGGTGAGAGGCGAGGAAGATACCGGGTGACCGTCCGGTCTGGAGGTGGTAGCGCCGCCAGCCTGAAGCTGGACAAATGCCCGGCAATCATACTGGTGGATCAAATCAGTGAGCCCCTTGAGGGACGGAATGTATTTATCATTGTCGAGATGTAAAAACGTACCTCCGCCTGTGGAAATGTTCTGGACTTCAGGCTCTATACTGCAATGTTCCACGATGACGAGACCCAGACCGCCCCTGGCCAAAGCTCCATAGAAAGCCCGGTGTTTCTGGGTAACCATACCAGAACCATCTCCGAGAGTGCTGCCCGCTGCGGTTTTAAACATGCGGTTCTTCAGCTTGACGCTGCCGATCTGGCCCGGTTCACAAAGTTTTTGGAACCTGGTGGCCTTCTTTTCCATAGTAGTTGTCATTTATATTCACTCCTCCATGATATTTAATTGCAAATCAGTATCAAATATTTAACTCATCTTACGTCTCTGAAAGAGCCAGTGCCGGAGGTGTTTCGAGGGGAATAATAATTAACGAATTTAGAAGGGGAAAGGAATGCCGTGCCACTCTGAGATTCTTCAGAGCATCAGGAGGGTACCCGCTATTAATTGTTCCCAGCGGTGAAGTTAAGGAAGTCTTTGCGGGCTTCCAGAATGACACCATTATTGACTTCCAGAATGACACCAATATCGGCCTCCAGTAGTATGATAGACCGGCATGTATTTCATGCTACTTAGATAATCATGTTTAATTAATGAACCGCGATTCCAGGCGAACCGTCTTATACTCTACAGCAGGGCTGGAAACGCGTGGTAATGACCAGAACGTTTTCGGTCCTGGAAAATGGGAGCCCAATTATGCGAGAGGGGAGCACCCAGTCTATTAAAGCGTACTGATATTGTTCTGTCAAAAAACAATACATGAATACCTGTTTCAGTAATGGAATTGTTAAACAGGTAGAGCTCATTTTAGCAGCTTTATCAGGCATCCTGACAATAATCTGGCAACACCGGGGCTCTTCCACGATAATCCAGTATAATATCCGGTTCACGACTATTTTAGACCACATGTGTGGATAAAGCAAAACCGGTTAAATCGAGGCAGCGGGTTGATTTGAGATCCCCAGTAGACCTTTTTAACATAAAACATTATTATTATGAATAGTGACAGCCTGATAGCCCCGGGATTTAACAAGTGATTCCGTGAGCATCCACAGCCAGATAATCCGAGCTTGCAATGGGCGCTGTAGTTAAGGGTTTTAAGGAAAATGCATGAATATTCATAGTCCGAGTAAGCAAGGACGCAAAACGACAACTCAAACCAGAATAGTTGAATGGCTGACGAGTTTGAAAGCCGTTAACGGCATCAGAAGCATTCATTTCCCTATCATCTGGGCGATGGTAGCTTTATTTATCTACATGACCTATTTCTTTTATGAGAACTTTTATGATGTCTATGTGATCTTCCTTTTTCCGCCACTAATCTATGCTGCCATCGTTTACCGGTTAAAGGGAGCCCTGCTCGGCAGCCCGGTATTCGTAGCGATCCTGGTGCCCCAGGCGCTGCCTCTTTCCCTGGAGACCTACGTGCTGGTAAGATCATTTGTCTACCTCATTTTCCCTTTCCTGGTGAGCACGCTGGTGGCGATATCACTGAATTATTTCGATGACCAGATAGAAGCCTACCGGAAGATCGTAGACCTGAACGAGACATTGAATACATATATCGAACGTCTGGAAAAGACCCAAAAGCAGTTGATCCAGGTGGAAAAGATGAATGCCCTGGGTCAGCTTTCAGCTTCGATTGCCCACGAGATCAACAATCCTCTGGGCGGCATACTGGTCTATAACCAGCTTTTGCAAAAAATGATTAAAAACGGAACTTTGAATCGGGACAAAGCCCTGGATATTCTGATTAAAATGGAAGCAGCAACAACCCACTCTTCCAAGCTGGTTCGCAATCTCCTGGATTTTGCCCGGCAGACGCGGCCAGTATTAAAACCGGTTAACATCAGCCATGTCATTGATCAATCGATCAGCCTGGTGGAGCATCAGGCGCAAATGAATAAAGTCAAGGTAATCAGAGAAGACAGGCCTGACCTACCGGCGGTGACAGGCGATTTCAGCCAGCTCCAGCAGGTCTTCATCAACCTGATTGTAAACGGCATCCAGGCTATGCCGGGGGGAGGAGAACTGAGGATAATCAGCGATTATGGCGACCGTGACTATGTCAGAGTGAGCATACAGGACACCGGGGTCGGGATCCCTGTAGAGAATATGGACAAGCTGTTTACCCCCTTTTTCTCAACCAAGGAAGCCGTCAAAGGGGTCGGGTTAGGCCTGGCGGTATCTTACGGGATAGTAGAAAGGCACGGCGGTCGGATAGAAGTCCAGAGCGAGGTAGGCAAGGGCAGTGACTTTTCTGTCTTTTTACCCGCCTCTCATGTAGAACAATAGTAGAATGATAATAAGAGAAACAGGCAAATCCGGCTGCCCATATCCGCCATTTGATTTTCGCAGCAGTGAAGCTCAGGGATGGAGTTCGCAGTGAAGGCCGCAGGCAGGGATAAACAAACATCTATAATATTATTTATAGGGGGCATGAGCTGCGCTTCCTGCGCCGCCAATGTGGAAGGCGCCCTTAAGAGCCAGCCGGGCGTTGAAAACGTGGTGGTCAACCTGGCCACCGGGAAAGCCAGTGTCAGGTATGACCCGGCCCGGACAAATCCGGCATCTTTGAAGAAAGCTGTAGAGGAAGTCGGCTACAGCGCCTCTCTGAACTCCGCCAGTTTGCAGATCACCGGCATGTCCTGCGCTTCCTGTGCGGCCAATATCCAGCAGTCACTGGAGGCATTGCCCGGAACAGCCAGCGTCGTGGTCAATTTTGCTGCCGGCAGCGCCCGGGTGGAATACTCTCCGGACATTACTCCCATGGCGGAGATTATCAAGACCATCAAAGGGATGGGCTACAGCGCTGTCGAAAAGATCGAAGGACAGGAAACCCTGGACAGGGAAAGAGAGGCCCGCCAGAAAGAGATACGGCGCC
>CAZELW010000095.1:0-6232 GCA_964513135.1 uncultured Dehalococcoidales bacterium | reverse complement strand
TAATGAGCGGTGACTGGAGTTCAGACGTGTGCTCTTCCGATCTTGGATTTCGGTAGCCATATCGGCGCCGCCTTCGCCAAAATAGGTAACGTATTTATATAAGTCCAGAAGCTTAAAGGAGTTCACCGCCAGGAAATGAATTCCGACCTGGCCTTCCACCAGACCTTTTTCGGCGCTGGAGAACCATTCAGAAACGTTCAGGCTCACCGGAGACGCCCCGATAGCAGTCATGATGGCAGGATAATCGCCCCGGGCGTTGACTTTCATACCTGCCATATCCTTGGGCAAACGGACCGGCTTTTTGATAAAGAAAAACTGGTCCGGAGGCAGGCCGTTAGCAGATAAAATTTTCATATTTTTCCACTCAGCCCGGATTTCGGGATACTTGTCATGCAAATCCCAGAATATCTTTGCAGCTGCTTGCATGGAAGGCAGGCCCATGAAAGTGCGCCGGCTCATCATGCTTAACGGAGTCTGTGAGGCATCGGAGCCAACCACCATGTACCCGATATCGGCAACTCCGGTCTGAACCGCTCTGTAGACTTCTGTTTGCTTCGCCAGAGATTCTGAAAAGTAAAGTTCAAGTTCCAATCTTCCTCCGGACATCTCCTTGAGCTTCTCAGCCCAGGCTTTTTCCGTTACGGAAACGCTGAGGACCGGAGGATTATGGGTAGTAAATTTGAGAACAATCGGCTTTACTGTCGGCTGGGTAGTGCTGGGACTGGTAGAAGTGGTAGCTACGGGGGTAGTTGCCGGAGCGGTAGTGCCGGGAGCAGTTGTAGTCTGAGTCGGCGAAGGAGTGGATGAGCACGCCGCCAGAACAGACAGGGTTGCTAACAGGATCGCCAGAAAGACCAGGACTGTATATTTCCCCTTTTTCACGATTTTTTCCTCCTAATTTTTTGATTATCTCGACCTGTCCAATTATTCTGGTTGTAGTCTTTCAGAAGCTTAATCTGGAACCTTAAATTATATTATATGCCAATATCAGGTTTTCCTGGGGTAATGAGTATTGTGTTTTACCTGCTGGTTAAAGAAGAACTATCGGCGCTCCCTGCTTTCACACGAAACCACACTCTCTCCGGTCGGATTATCCACTCCACTGACCAGGCGTCTTTTAACTACAACATACGTTAAATGAAATTCATCAGCGTTATTTTTACATTTAACGTATGTTTCTTGGATTATTGCTCAATATTATATGCATCTGATACGAGCTTGTCAAATAGTCTGTCGAATCGAACCATCCTATATCGAACCAAAGTGGTTTTTTCCTAATTCCATGGGCCTGACAGTAGCCGATGCCCCGCCATTTTTGATTCTGTTCAATCAGGGTTGGCAGGGCTCAAAATCTTTTAGGTCTTTGCGAGGCACCTGAATCTCCTCCCGAAGCAGACTAAGGGGGTCTTGAAGGCAGCCTGAGGTCAGGAATTCTTCTTAAGCGGTGGTATCCTGTCATGCTGGAGGCCTGCAGAGGAATTCCTTAATACCCTCGCAGAAGGCGAGACTAAATGGCGGGATACCCTTCAGGGCGCGCCGAATGGTCTCAGGGTGGGGCGGCCCCTCTCCCCCTCCTTAATCATCAATCCTTAATCATTATTCCGTCCCCTTCCACCCACGAAGCAGGCCAGGGGGCCACCAGGGTAATACCGGCTACCCTCCGGCAATGATAAGGATTATGTTAAGTTCGTCCCCTTCTTTCACCGGGCTGGTTAATTCTACAGGTTTTGATCTGTTTAGATCGGTTGAGATATATACATGAGGCAGAAAGCCGCCGGACTGGTTCGTCAGCTCTGGTTTAAGCAAAGGGTATTTTTTTAGCAGATGGTCAAGGCATTCCCCTACGGTAGACCCCTCGACCTCAACTACCGGCTGATTGCCGGTATATTTTTGCAGGCTGGAATAAAGATTGACTTTAATGCTCATTTTCCCGATATCCTGTAATGCTGTACCGGGGTTCATTGCTTTTATAAACAGCAAGGGGAGATGTACTTCCAGTAAGGGGTATTACCTAGACCTTCCGGGAACGGGTCCTGCTTACCTCGGGCAAAAGCCGCCGCAGCCACACAGTGTATTTTTCCGGATTTCCGGCCAGGTCCCGTTCCAGTTCTTCCAGATAGACCCATTTCCAGTCCCCTACTTCGGCAGGATCAGGCTGAGGGCTGGCATCTGATACGCCGTAAAAAACGTGATCGAATTCATGCTCAGTAAGTCCCTGGCCGACATTCGCTTTATACAAAAAAGTAAAGGACTCCTCCAGCCGGCAGTCCAGGCCCATCTCCTCTTTCAGGCGTCGCGAAGCAGTAGTCTTTGGGGTTTCACCGGGAAGTGGATGGGTACAGCAGGTATTGGTCCATTTATCCGGAGAGTGGTACTTGATCGAAGCCCTTTTCTGCAGCAGGAGTTGGCCCTTCTTGTTGAAAATAAATACGGAAACCGCCCGGTGCAGCAGTCCCGACTGGTGGGCCTGCATCTTTTCCTCTGTACGGACGGTTGCATCCGGATTCAGAAGGTCTGCGCCGTGCTCATCTACCAAAACAACTCTTTCCCGGTCACTCATATCCATATAATAACCATTATGTCATCGGAAGTAAATTCGTAATAACCCGGTTTTTATAAAGGCTGTGGCCCGGTGAAAACGAGAGCAGGTTCTACTTTCTTTTTAACACTTTCAGCACAGCATCCTGGATGCCCTTTGCGGTCAGGCCGTACTTTTCGAGAAGCTCATTCGGTTTTCCGGACATGGCGTATCCTGTCATGGCGACAAATTCCATGGGGACCGGATGATTCCGGACTACTGTCTGCGCCACAATACTGGCCAGTCCCCCGTGTTCCAGGTGCTCTTCAGCCGTCACGATAGCGCCGGTTTCCCGGGCGGCCTCGACAATGGCTTCCTCATCGGCAGGTTTTAGTGTAGACATATTAATAACAGCGCAATCGATGCCCTGTTTTTCCAGATCGGCAGCAGCGTCCAGCGCGGCTTTTACCATGATTCCAATGGCAAAAATGGCGACATCTTTGCCCTTCCGCATATTGACCGCACGGCCCAGGTTAAATCGGTAGTCTTCCGAAAAAATGACCGGGACCTTCGGACGACCCAGCCGGATATAAAACGGGCCTTCGATTTCTGCCGCCGCCTCTATCGCTTTGGCTGTCTCGATGCCGTCTGCCGGCACAATGACGTTAAACCCTGGCAGGGCGCAAATCAACGACAAGTCTTCGATAGCCTGATGCGAGATGCCGTCTTCACCGACACTGATGCCGGAATGAGTGGTTACCAGCTTCACATTCAATCCCGGTTGCGCGATAGACATGCGTACCTGGTCAAAGCAGCGGCCGGGTAGAAACACCGCAAATGTGCTGGCGAAAGGGACTTTGCCGGAGCTGGCAAGACCGGCAGCGATTGTGACCATATTTTGCTCGGCTATGCCGCAATCAAAAAAGCGGTCGGGAAATTCTTTGGCAAAAAAATGGGTCATGGTTGACTTGGACAGGTCCGCATCCAGTACCACGATTTTTTTATTCGTTTTTCCCAGTTCGACCAGTTTTAAACCGTAGGCGTCCCGTGTTGATATCTCCTGAGCCACTTTCTACTCCAGTTCTTTCAATGCTATTTTCAATTCTTCGGCGTTCGGCGCTTTACCATGAAAATCCGCATTGTTTTCCATAAAGCTAACGCCCTTGCCCTTGATAGTGCGCGCAATAATGACTGTCGGTTGACCTGATGGTATTTTCGCTTGTTCGAGGGCTTCTACCACTGATTTCATATCGTTGCCGTCAGTCTCGATGACACGCCAGTTGAAGCTCTTCCATTTATCGACCAGTGGTTCAATATTCATCACATCTTTGGTCCAGCCGTCAATCTGGATTCCATTGGCATCAACAATAGCAATCAGCCTCTCCAGGTTAAAATGAGCTCCCGCCATGGCAGCTTCCCAGACCTGGCCTTCGTCACATTCGCCGTCTCCCATCAGAACGTAAGTGTAATATTCTTTGGAATCCAGCCTTCCGGCCAGCGCCACACCGATGCCGAAAGACAGGCCCTGGCCCAGGGCTCCCGCCGACATCTCCACCCCTGGTGTTACGTTGCATTCGGGATGGCCCTGAAGCCGGCTGTTCAGCTTTCTCAATGTACACAGTTCTTCCTCAGGAAGGTAGCCGCACTCGCCCAGACAGGAATAGAGCACCGGGGCTGCATGCCCTTTGCTCAGTATAAACCTGTCCCGGTCTTCCCAGTGGGGGTCAGCCGGATTATGACGTAGAATCTTAAAATACAGTGCCGTTAGAATTTCTACGGACGACAAAGACCCTCCCGGATGGCCGCTTCCGGCCTCGCCGATCATAGTTACAATATGCCGGCGGACTTTCCTGGCTACCGCTTTCAATTCATCAATGGTTAATGAATTCGAGCCAGGTATTGAATTATCGAATAATTGCGTCGCCATTGCCACCTCTATAATCTGGTTTTGCATGCTTGAGGATACTTATGGTTATTATATACCAGCGGTGCCCTGAATGGGAAATGGAGCCCGGAACATCCCCGTTCAAATTTAAGAGGAGATTAGAGGACCTGAGGATTGATTATAACCTGAGTCCCGCCCGCATATATAAAAACTATTTTCTGGCCCTCTCATTGATTAACTCCCCCACGATGCTGACAGCCAACTCCTCCGGAGTTTCGGCTGCCAGGGGGATCCCGATGGGGCAGTGGACTCTGGCAAGGTCAGCATCAGAGAACCCGTTTTCCCTGAGGGCCTGATAGATAGCGTCCCTCTTCTTTTTGCTGCCCATGAGTCCGATATATCCGGCTTTGGTTTTCAAAGCCTGCTCCAGCACCTCTTTGTCATAGCGGTGACCGCGGGTAAAAATAGCGATGAAATCATCCTGATCGATCGAGTCAGGATCAAAAGCCCGGTTGAAATCCTCGATGACGCGTACCTCGGCAGCCTCCGGGAAACGATCGCTGCTTGCAAACTCGGCGCGGTCATCAATCACAATCACTTTAAAGCCGACACTGGCAGCCAGCCGGGCGGTAGGTTTGGCAACATGTCCCGCACCCAGGCAGTATAAAGTCCGGGCCGGGCGGATGGGATCAACAATGACTTTCAGGTCTTCCATGGTCAATAAGATAGTTCCTGAAATCTCATGCAGCTTGCTCTTGATCGCCTCGACCATGACCTCCGACAGAGTACTGCCCAGTATTTTCCGGTCCGGGGTAATCAGGCTATGTTTAAGGTTGAGAACCGACTCCTCATCAGTGCTGTACACAGTTAATAGATAAGAACGACGGCCGCCTGTGAAAGCATCCCGCATTTGTTGAAAAAATTCCCTGTTTTCCGGCGTAGGGGCAATATAGTCCAGCAGCACCTTGGCCTGTCCCCCGCAAATCATCCCCGCAGAATCAGTCCCGGGACTGTTCAGGCTGAAATTCATCAGGAACGAGCGTCTTTCAGCAATGGCGGAGCGCGCCTTCTTTATCGCTGTGGCTTCCAGCAGACTGCCTCCGATAGTCCCGTAGATCCGGCCTTCTTCATCAACTACCATCTTGCTCCCTTCATGGCGGGGGGCTGATCCGGATTGACTGATGATAGACGCCATAACACAGGGTCTGTTTTGTCCAATATACTCACAAATTATTTTGGCTAAATATTCCTGCTCGTTCACCGGGACAACTCCTTTTCATCAGGACGTCCATGAAAAAGTGAGCCCAATCTCACTTTTTGTTTGCTTTTCATCGGATAATCTGGAGCGGCAAGTTCATGTTATGAACTTGCCGCTTTGCTAATTGATTGGTTACTTCCCGGAAAGTAGCGCCTTTACTTTTTCCGGTGTCGCCGGCAGGTCGAAAATGCGTACCCCGCAGGCATTATAGATGGCGTTAATCACTGCCGGGGCAGTGGATACCATCGTCATTTCCCCGATTCCAGTAGACCCCAGCGTACCGTTCGGCCGTGGGGTTTCCCGGGTGATCAGCTCCAGTTCAACCGCGTCCTGGATTGTCGGGAACTTAAATGTAATCCAATCGTTTGTCTTGCCGCTGACGTATTCTTCTCGAAGGGCGTAGCCGATACCCTGATCCATGCCGCCTTCTAGCTGGCCTTCGAAATTCTGCGGATGGATAATGGGCCCCGCATCAACCGCAGTGGTCATTTTAAGCACCCTGACCTGGCCTGTTTCCGTATTGACCTCTACTTCGGCCATCTGGATATTGTGGACCTCGGATGTAAACGAA
>CAZELW010000094.1:3820-6391 GCA_964513135.1 uncultured Dehalococcoidales bacterium | reverse complement strand
ATCTCGTGACTGGAGTTCAGACGTGTGCTCTTCCGATCTGCCTTGAGCATCCTGAGGTCAGTAATTCCTCTTAAGCGGCAGTATCCTGTCATGCTGGAAGCCTGCAAGGGGCAGGTTGAAGCATCTCAGTGTGGGGTGGCCCCTTACTCCTTCCTTAATCCTTAATCATCAATCATTAATCCACCCTCCTCCCCTCGAAACTCAGTGTGGGGCGACCCCTCTCCCCTCCTTACTCTTCACTCTTAACTCACCCCCCACCCCCCACCCCCCTCTGCAATCAAACGGGATTTGTTGTATTATAGTGTTAAGATGGATTTAAGCAATACCTTATGTAAACGAGTGGCTGTCCTCGGCTCAACTGGTTCAATCGGCCGGCAGGCACTGGATATTGCGCGCGCCCTGCCGGATAAAATCAAGATCACTGGACTGGCTGCAGGCGATAATCTGGCCTTGCTGGAAGAGCAAATATCGGAATTCAAACCGGAGCTGGTCTACTACCGTGACCGTAGCAACGGTCTTAAAGCCTCCGGCTTTCGTTTGGCCTCTATGGAGGAGATCGCCGCCCATCCCGATGTCGATATCGTCATCGTCGCCACAGCCGGTAAAGCCGGGCTGGACCCGGTGCTGGCCGCAATTCAGGCCGGTAAAAGAATCGCTCTTTCAAATAAGGAACCCCTGGTTATGGCCGGAGAAGTCATCCTGGAGCGAATGAAGCAGAGTCAGGCCTGGATACTGCCGGTTGATAGCGAGCACAGCGCCATCTGGCAGTGCCTGACAGGTGAATCACTGAAGCCGGCCCGCCTGATACTCACCGCCTCCGGGGGGCCTTTTCTGCGTTATACGGCTGAGCAGATGGCCGGGATCAGTGTCGAGCAAGCCCTGGCTCACCCTTCCTGGCGCATGGGTAAAAAAATAACCATAGATTCGGCGACCCTGATGAACAAGGGTCTTGAAGTGATCGAAGCCCACTGGCTATTTGATATGCCTTATGAAAAAATCGATATTCTGGTCCATCCTCAAAGCATCGTGCATTCCATGGTAGAGCTGGTGGACGGTTCGATTAAAGCCCAGTTGAGCTGTCCGGATATGCGCCTGCCGATCCAGTTCGCCATTTCCTATCCCGACCGTTTCCCTAACGCCACCTTACCCAGGCTGGACTGGAAGCAGGTTGGCAGCCTGGTGTTCGAGGAGCCGGACTATAACATCTTTCCCTGCCTTAAGCTGGCCGTTGAAGCGGGTAAAAAGGGCGGCACCTATCCGGCCGCGCTCTGCGCCGCTGATGAGGTGGCAGTCGACCTTTTTCTCAATAGAAAGATTCCCTTTACCGGTATCTCGGCGCTGATTGAACAGGTGCTGGAAAAACACCGCAGCATCGATCATCCCGGACTGGAAGAGATAATGGCGGCAGACGCCTGGGCGCGCGAGCAGGCCTTGAGTCTTAGCGGAGGAATCATTCAATGTCGGCCTTCATAGCTATCATAGCTTTTCTTATAATATTGGTCATACTGGTCGTGGCCCATGAGCTGGGACATTTCCTTACCGCCAAGGCCCGGGGCGTGCATGTCACAGAATTCGGGATCGGTTTTCCCCCGCGGATCTGGGGCATCAGACGCGGCGATACCCTTTATTCCATTAACGCTCTGCCTCTGGGTGGGTTCGTCAAGCTGGCCGGAGAGGAGGACCCCAAAGTCCCCGGAAGTCTCGCCAGCAAAGGCTACGGCACCCGCCTCCTGGTGCTGGCGGCCGGGTCTATTATGAACCTTTTACTGCCCTTTGTGATCCTTTCGGTGGCCTTTATGATCCCTCATAATGTTTACGTCTCTCCCGTGGTTATCGAGGAAGTGGCGGAGAATTCGCCGGCGGCTGCCGCCGGCTTGCAGCCGGGCGATACCGTGCTCAGCGTTAATAATAATATTATTGCTAACAGCGCCGATCTCCAGCGCCATGTGCAGCTTAACCTTGGCAAAGAAATCGAATTTCAGGTCAAGCGTGCCGATTCCACGACGGAGGCCGTCCGGGTAACTCCGCGCTGGAAAACGCCGCCGGGCCAGGGAGCTACCGGAATAGTGATGGCCCGGCCTTCTGAGCCGCCGACCATCGTCAGCCGCAGCGAGCCAATCTGGCGGGCTGTGCCGCTGGGAGTTAACGAATGTGTTGAGACTCTGGTCCTGTTCAAGAATGAGATCATCCGCTGGTTTATCGGCGCCGCTGCTCCTCAGCTCACCGGACCGGTAGGAATGGCTGAATTAACCGGAGAAGTGGTCCAATCAGGGTTCAGTCCCCTGCTCCAGTTCGCCGCCTTCCTCAGCATCAATCTGGGCATCATAAACCTTTTCCCTTTGCCGGCGCTGGACGGCGGCAGGATCGCTTTCGTTCTGCTGGAAATGGTTCGCGGGGGACGGCGGGTCTCTCCCAAAGTCGAAGGGTATATTCACCTGGTCGGCTTCATGCTCCTGATCGGCCTGATGGTGCTGGTGACCTACGGCGATATCTTCAACATCATCACCACGGGAAGCGCCCTGCCAAACTAGGCCAGGGGAGTCAGGAATAGTAATTCTCGCCCGCTCTTTC
>CAZELW010000094.1:0-3810 GCA_964513135.1 uncultured Dehalococcoidales bacterium | reverse complement strand
CCCTGGCAGGCAAGCCGGGAGTAAATTCGTTTATCACATTTCCGGAGGTAAAATGATGAAAGTAGTGGCTATCATCGGGAGCCCGCGTAAAAACGGCAATACCGAGCAGTTGGCAGCCCACACCCTGAAAGCTGTCGCCGAAGAAGGGATTGAGACCGAGATTATCCCTCTGGCCGGAAAGGACATCCGGCCGTGCAATGCCTGTCTGGCCTGCACTGATAGCGGAGAGTGCTCTATAAATGACGATCTTCAGCCGGTCTACCAGAAGATGGCAGAGGCTGACGGCATTATTCTGGCCAGCCCGGTCTATTACGGGTCCTGCACGGCGCTTCTCAAGGCGCTGATCGAGAGGGCGGGCTATATGAGCCGGGCCAAAGGCGTCTTCAGGGGCAAGGTGGGAGGGCCGCTGGTGGTTGCCCGACGCGCCGGTCATAATTTTACCGTCGCTCAGCTCGATTTCTGGTTTCATATCCTGGGCATGGTCGAACCGGGGTCAACCTACTGGAATATCGCCTTCGGGCGCCATCCCGGCGAGGTTATGCAAGATGTAGAAGGCCTGAAAACTGCCTGGAATTTCGGTAAAAATATCGCCCAGGTGCTCAAAAAGCTTCAGGACCGGCAGGGGTAAAACAGGGACCGAAAAATACCTGCTTTCCCGTGGTTACTGCCTGCGGTAGAAGATAAAAATACTGTGATTGTAATAAAAGACCCCGGAAAAGGGCAGGTACTTTTGCACCAGCTCTTCAATCTCTTCTTTGATTAAAGGCTCGCCCATCTCCAGCCCTTTGAGGTCTTTGCTTTTAATGGGTTCCCGGATCACCGCCATTCTATAATTGTCGCGGATTCTCCGGATGCAGGTCTCCCTGTCTTCCAGGTGGTGCAGCACCCCCCACATCACCGCCAGTTCCCCCGTGGGGACTCCGGAGTTGAGATCGTGCACGTGGGCATCGATGCCGTTGTTCCGGGCCCGCCTCACCAGCGCCGAGTTGACGTCGAAGCCCCGCAATTCCCGCGGCTGAAAGATATCTTTTAGAAGCAGGGTGATCTTGCCGTCCCCACATCCCAGATCGTCCATGGCTCTCTGCTGGAACTCAGGAGGCAAACAGGTCTTCAGCATCTCTATATATTTCCTCATTGCCGACCCAATGCGAAAATTGGTGCCGAATAATGAGTATACCAGGTTCTGAAAGTTCTGATGTATGGCTGAGCCTCCTGTCTTACGGTATCGCGCCTAACCAGCGGAACAGTGACCCCACACCAAGCCACCCAGCATAGGATATTACCATAGCTTTGACCAAATTTCCAGCTACGCACATGAGAAAGAATTTGGTAAGCCGAAAACGCAAAGCCCCCATGGCAATCGCCATAGGAGCGAAAGCTGGGTTTAGCATTGCCGACATGACAAAGACTACTACCGAGCCTCTTCTCTGGGCCAGATTGGCAAACCGGTTCATCAGGCTGTGGGAAGCCTGCTGGTCCACCGAGTAATGCCTTAGTCCGGGGAAACAGCCCCGGCCCCCTCTTCCCAGAAGATAGACCATGGTTCCCCCTATCCCCGCCCCCATTCCGCTGGCCAGCCCTACCAGCGCCGGATTCATTCCCGGAATGCCGCCGAAGGTAAAGGTCAGCAGCATATAAGAAATGGGTGTAGGTATGCTGCTCCCGGCAATGAAGGCTATTATAAAAGCCCCCAGATATCCGTACTGTTGTAGTGCGGCTATCTCCTTCCAGTACCGAATAATAAAAAGGATGGAGAGAACTGTTGTAGCCAGGAATAGACTCGTTAAGAGAATATACCTGGTCCGAGCGCTTATTTCAGTTACCTCCATCCGCTGCCAGGGGTGACCTGGTGTTATCTTTAAGCTTCTTTACGAGTGATGATCAGCTCATCATCGACCACATCCACTAAAGCCGTATCTCCCTCCTTGAGTTCTCCGGAGAGTATCCGGGTGGAAAGGGGATTCTCCAGATGCCGTTCAATGGCCCTCCGCAAAGGTCTGGCGCCATAGGTGGGATCGTATCCCGCATCCGCCAGCCAGCTCTTGGCAGCTTTAGTCAGCTCAAGATTAAGTTTACGCTCAGAAAGACGTTTCTGCAAGTCTTTTAACATGAGCTCCACTATCTGCCCGATTTGCTCGCGGGTCAGCTCATGGAAAACAATGATGTCATCCAGGCGGTTTATGAATTCCGGTCGGAAAGTCTTGCGGACTGCCGCCATGACCTGTTCCTTCATATTCTCATAGCTCTGCTTTTGCGCCGAAGTAGCATCTTTGGGAGTAGCGAAGCCGATAGGCCCCTCGCGCTTGATCAGTTCCACGCCGGTATTGCTGGTCATAATGATCACCGTATTTTTGAAGTCTACCGTCCGGCCCTGTCCGTCGGTCAATCTTCCATCATCCAGTACCTGAAGCAGGGCATTAAAGACCTCCGGATGGGCTTTTTCGATTTCATCCAGCAGAATCACCCGGTAAGGACGCCGTCTCACCGCTTCGGTCAACTGGCCGCCCTCTTCGTAGCCCACATAACCGGGAGGAGCGCCGATAAGTCGTGATACGGTATGCTTCTCCTGGTATTCCGACATATCCAGTCGGACCATGGCATTCTCATCGTCAAACAGGAACCATGCCAGGCTGCGGGCCAATTCGGTCTTGCCGACTCCGGTGGGGCCCAGGAACATAAAGCTGCCGATGGGACGCCTGGGGTCTTTCAGACCGGCCCGGCTCCGCCGGATCGCATCGGAAACCGTTACTACGGCTTCCTCCTGGTTGACCATGCGTTCGTGGATCCGGTCTTCCATATGCACCAGCTTCTCGGTCTCGCCCTCCATCATCTGGGTCACCGGGATGCCGGTCCATTTGGATACCAGCTCCGCAATGTCCTTTTCATCCACTACTTCATCGATCTTGGCCTGTTTCAGCCACTCAGACTTGGCCTGGTTGTATTCATCTTCAAGACGGAGCCTCTCCGCCTTGATCTCAGCCGCTTTCGCATAGTCCTGCCGGTTGGAAGCGGCCTCCTCTTCCATAGAAAGCTGTTTCGTTTTTTCTTCCAGTTCTTTAACCTGCGGCGGTGCGCTTTCGGCGTCGATCCGCAGCTTGCTGGCCGCTTCATCGATCAGGTCGATGGCCTTGTCCGGCAGATGTCTTTCCGTCAGGTAGCGCTGGCTCAGTCTGGCGGCAGCTTCCAGCGCCTCATCAGTGATCTTGACCTTGTGATGGCTTTCATAACGCGGGCGCAGTCCTTTCAAAATCTGCACCGTCTGTTCGACTGTTGGTTCATTTATGTAAACCGGCTGGAAACGCCTCTCCAGGGCCTTGTCTTTTTCAATATGCTTGCGGTATTCATCCAGGGTCGTAGCGCCGATAGTCTGAAGCTCGCCGTGGGCCAGTGCAGGCTTAAGCATGTTGCTGGCATCCATCGCGCCTTCGGCGGCTCCGGCCCCGACCACGGTGTGAATCTCATCTATAAAGAGGATAATCTCTCCTTTGGAATTCTTGATCTCATCCATGACAGCTTTCAAGCGTTCCTCGAACTCGCCGCGGAACTTGCTGCCGGCCACCAGAGCGCCCATATCCAGGGCAGCCACACGGCGGCCTTTCAATGAGTCCGGCACATCGTCCGCCACAATCCTCTGGGCCAGGCCTTCGGCGATAGCGGTCTTGCCCACGCCGGCCTCACCCACCACCACCGGGTTGTTCTTGGTACGGCGGGTCAATATTTGCATTACCCTCTTGATCTCATCCTCCCGGCCTATGACGGGGTCCAGTTTTCCTTCCCTGGCCAGAGCGGTAAGATCACGGCTGTATTTTT
>CAZELW010000093.1:0-6460 GCA_964513135.1 uncultured Dehalococcoidales bacterium | reverse complement strand
GATAATGAGCGGTGACTGGAGTTCAGACGTGTGCTCTTCCGATCTCGCACTGGCCGCATACCCGACATTCTTTATTATCACCCTCCTGTTCCTCTCTTGAGGGAGGAGGAGATTCTGTCTTTATCAATCCTATCGAGCGGAGAATAACTATACTTGCTTCATTAGCTGCAACTCGGCTATCTTGTCCAGGTGATAACCGGTCGAGCCCAGAGAAATCTCACTCGCCTTGGCTTTTTTGTAAAACAGATGGGCGTCATGGTCCTCAGTAAACCCGATGGCTCCGTGTATCTGGAGACATAAAGCGGTGATCTGTCGGTAAAAATCATTTACCAGCGCCTTGGTCATAGATGCTTCCAGAGCAGCCGGTAGACCTTCGCTGATCCGCCAGGCTGCGTTATAGACCATAAAGGAGCCGCCGTCCACCTGGACAATCATGTTGGCGCAATAGTGCTGAATGGCCTGAAAACTGCCTATCGGACGGCCGAAGGCCTTTCTCTCTTTGGCATAGTCGATAGTCATTTCCAGGATTTGCCTGGCTCCGCCCACCATTTCCGCGCAGCGGGCTACAGCAGCTTTTTCCATTATCTTTTCCAGCGTCGGCCAACCCGCACCGGCTTTACCCAGAATATTGCTTGCCGTGACTTTGACTCCCTCGAAGACGACCTCGCACTGCTTGTCTCCGCCGATGGTACGCAGCGGGGTAATGCTTAAACCTGGGCTGTGGGCATCGACCAGAAAGAGGGAAATGCCGTCTTCCGGAGACCCACCGGAAGCGGTCCTGGCTGCACAAATTATACGATCGCTGACATGGGCATCCGGCACAAAAAGCTTGGTCCCGCGGAGGATATATTCATCCCCATCCGGAGCGGCCTGCATCCGTATTTCCCCGGCGGATAAGGCGGCGCTGGTCTCATAAAGGGCCAGGGTAAGGCGCATTTTTCCTTCCGCCAGTTCCGGTAATATTTCGCTTTTTTGTTCTTCAGTCCCCGCCTCCATGACTGCCAGTCCCCCCAGTACCACTGTCGAGAAAAAAGGCCCGGGCAAGCAGACCCGGCCCATCTCCTCCAGCACCACAATCAGGTCAGAGAAGCTTCCTCCAGCCCCACCATACTGTTCCGGGACTGCCAGGCCCATCCAGCCCATTTCTGCCATATTACTCCACAGCTCGGGAGTAAATCCCTGATCGTCTTTCTCCATCTCCCGGACCAGCTTTCCGGGCACGCACTCCTTTAAAAAGTCCCGGGATGAGGTACGCAGCATTTTCTGCATTTCCGTCAAAGAAAAATCCATACAGAAACTCCTCTCTATAAAATACCTGGTTCAGGCATTGGGCAATCCCAGGCCCTGGATAGCAATCACATTGCGGTCTATTTCGGAAGTCCCGCCCATCATGGTATAGCACGGAGTATCAAGATAATAGAAGGAAGGCCATCCGTTAAAAGGAGCATATTTTGAACCCTTGCGCAGCCCGCCGTAGGGCCCCAGTACCTCCATCGCAAACTCAGCAGCCCTCTGGGCCAACTCGCAGTTATACATCTTGTCTATAGCCACCTCGTAAGTAGAGGGAGCGCCTTTAGCGACGAACTCCATGGCGCGGTAATGGATCAGCCGGGCCATTTCACATTCGGACAATAGCTGAGACCAGCGTCTTCTCTGGCTCTGGTCAAGCGGCATCCCGTTCTGCTGCGCATACTCTGCCAGGCGTTCCAGATAGCCCCGTACCGAAGGGTACAGCATATGAGAGTAACGCTCGAAGTCCAGTGTCATCATGGTGACATACCAGCCCTTGTTAGGTCCGCCTACCATATTGGCGGCCGGTACTCGGACATTATCCAGGAAGACCTCATTAAAGTCGTGCTCGCCCACCATATTGATCAAAGGCCTCACACTGATGCCCGGAGTTTTCATATCGAGCAGGAAGTAACTCAGGCCCTTATGTCTGGCCAGATTGGGGTCGGTGCGGACCAGGATAAATCCCATGTCAGCTTTATGAGCGCCGCTGGTCCAGGTCTTCTGCCCATTGATAACATAGTGGTCCCCGTCCTGAACGGCCATCGTTTTCAAGCCTGCCAGGTCCGATCCATTGTCCGGCTCACTGAGCAGCTCACACCAGCGGGTTTCTCCCCGGGCAATACCGGGAAGGTATTTTTTCTTCTGCTCCTCGGTACCGAAGCGCAAAAGAGTGGGGGCAAAAAAGGTGACGCCTATATGGTCAATACCCGGGCAATTGTAATACAACAGTTCTTCAAAGACGATATTTTGCCGGATAGGGTCATTCTGACCGCCGTACTCCTCCGGCCAGCTCAGGACCAGCCATCCTTTTGCGGCAATTTTCCGGCGCATCGATTCAATAAATTCCCACTCCTCGCCTTCATGGCTGAGCGAAGCGGGTGAGAAGGCACAGGCGAATTTCCATCTCAACTCCGGCGGGAACTCATCCTGAATGAATTTGACGACTTCCTCGCGGAAAGCTTCTTCCCGGGGGGTAAATCCGAAATCCATATCTTTTCACCTTCTTTTGTTAAACTATGCCCGACTGTTATATGAATAATACACCTTGTAGAAGCCGGAAATCCATTCCGACTTTTCCGGTGATTATTTTCATTTCCTGAAATCGGTACTGAGGCAGATCGAGGTCTAAGCCGACCTGTGGTTCTTGATCAGCCAGAATTCCAGGCTGTCGGCCAGAGCTAACCAGCTGGCTTCAATGATATTGGTCGAACTTCCCACCGTCCGCCATTCGTTCTCACCGTCGCTGGACTCGATAAGCACCCTGACCTGCGAACCGGTTCCCACGCTTTCTTCCAGGATACGGACCTTATAGTCTACCAGTTTTATATGAGAAAGATCGGGATAGAAGTTGAGCAAAGCCTTACGCAAGGCGGCATCCAGAGCATTCACCGGGCCGTTACCTTCGGCAGCGGTATGGATCGTTTCATTGCCGACAGTGACTTTCACCACGGCCTCTGAAAGTATGTCTTCTCCATTATTGTAAGACGGAGGCCGGCGCCTCTTTTCCACTACCAGCATAAAATCCACCAGTTTGAACGGCGGTTGATAGTCCGGCCTGGCACGGCGAATAAGCAGTTCGAAAGAAGCCTCGGCCTGATCATACTGAAAACCCTGGCTTTCGAGCTTTTTAATTTGTTCCAGCAATCTCTGAACATCTTTTCCATCACCGGCCAGGTCCAGCCCCAGTTCTTTGGATTTGAGGATAATGTTTTGCTTCCCCGATAACTCGGACACCGTAACCCGGAACTGGTTGCCGACCTTAACCGGGTCGACATGCTGATAGCTCTGTTTCCATTTGCTCATGCCGGAGACATGGAAGCCGCCTTTATGGCTGAAAGCACTGGCCCCCACATAAGGCATGAAGGGATCATGAATCAGATTGGCCACTTCACTCACAAAGCGGGATACCTCGGTCATCCTGGATAGTTGCTCGCTGGAAAGGCATTCCTCTCCCATCTTCAGCATCAGGTTCGGTATGATAACGCAGAGATTGGCGTTGCCGCAGCGTTCGCCGTAGCCGTTAATAGTACCCTGGACCTGAGTGGCGCCGGCTTTCACGGCTGCCAGAGAATTGGCTATCGCCAGCCCGCTGTCATTATGAGCATGGATGGCTACCGGTACAGATGAGACCCGGCAGGCAGCTTGAACCCCTTCTGTAATTTCTTCAGGCAAAGCGCCGCCATTGGTATCACAGAGAATCAGGTATTCGGCTCCGGATTCAGCGGCCGTAGACAGACAGCGCAGTGCGTAGTCCCTATCGGTTTTAAAGCCGTCGAAGAAGTGTTCGGCATCGTAAAACACAGTAAGGCCTTTTCCCCGCAGAAAACGGATGGAATCGGCGATCATAAGCAGGTTCTCTTCCGGCGTGGTCTCCAGGACCTGTTTCACCTGCTGGATCGAGTTCTTGGCCACCAGGGTAGCTACGGGCATACCGCTTTCTACCAGGGCCGCTAGATTGGCATCGGTTTCAGCCCTGGTTCCGGGACGGCGGGTAGAGCCAAAAGCGACGATCTTTGCGTTATTCAGTTTGAGCTGTCTGGCCTGCGCAAAAAACTCGGCATCCTTGGGATTGGAGCCAGGCCAGCCCCCCTCAATATAGTGAATTCCTAATTCGTCCAGCTTCTGAGCGATGTGGATCTTGTCCACCACGGAAAAAGAAATCCCTTCCCGCTGGGACCCGTCCCTGAGGGTCGTATCGTATATCAGAATGCGAGCCATCGTATAACCTCGATAAACTTAAACTCAAGCCAGTTTCTTGATCTTTTTGGCGATTGCGTCACCCATCTCTTTCGTTCCAACCTGGGTGCAGCCCTCAGCCATAATATCATAAGTACGAATGCCGTCATCCAGAACGCTAACCACGGCATCTTCAATTATCTGGGCTTCTTTCTCCAGTCCCCGGGAATAGCGGAACATCAACGCAACACTTAGAATAGTGGCAATAGGGTTGGTCTTATTCAGCCCGGTGTACTTGGGAGCACTGCCGTGGATGGGCTCATATAGTCCCATTGTCCGCACCCCGGCTTTGGGGACCCCGGCAATACTGGCAGACGGCATCATACCCATCGATCCAGCCAGTGTAGAAGCCTCGTCGGTAATGATATCGCCGAACGTATTCTCGGTTACTACCACATCAAAGTAGGTTGGATTCTGGATAAACCGCATGGAACAGGTATCGATGAGCATGTTATCAAGCTCAATGTCCGGATAGTCCCTGGCTACTTCGGACGTGACCTGCCGCCAGAGGCGGGATGATTGTAGCACATTGGCTTTATCTACAGAGGTCAACTTCTTGCGGCGTTTTCGCGCCAGCTCAAAGCCGACACGGACAATCCTTTCGATTTCCACTTCGGAATAGGCCATCGTATCCACTGCCCGGCGGCCGCGGGTCGTCGTCCACTGCCGTTTAGGGCGGCCAAAATAAAGGCCTCCGGTGAGCTCCCGGACAACCATGAAGTCAGTGCCCTTAACAATTTCCGGCTTAATGGGGGTGGAATCGATCAGATGCGGGAATAATTTTACCGGGCGCAAATTGGCAAACAGTCCCAATCCCTTACGAATGTCCAGGATACCGTCCTCCGGCCTGACTTTTCCCTGGGGATCATCATACCGTGGATCGCCTACTGCGCCAAACAGCACGGCATCTTTCGTGCTGCACATCTTTAAAGTATCTTCCGATAAAGCCGTCCCTTCGGCAGCAATAGCGACTCCGCCGATGAGACCGCTGGTGAGCTCAAAGCTGTGTCCGAATTTCTTTCCTACTGTTTCGAGAACTTTTATGCCCTCTTCCATGACATCTGGACCGATGCCGTCACCGGGCAATACTGCGAGTTTGAATTTCAACTTATATACTCCTTTTCGCTAATCTATTCCTCGTATATTCAACCAGACCGCCGGCGTTAATAAGCTCTGCCATAAACTCCGGATAAGGTTTGGCGGTGAAGACCTGACCACTGGATAAATTTACTATTTTGCCGCTGGAGAGGTCAACCTCCAGTGAATCGCCGCTGTTGATTTTTTCCACACACTCAGCGCATTCCAGAAGTGGAAGACCGATGTTGATAGCGTTGCGGAAAAAAATGCGAGCGAAGCTGCTGGCGATAACACATGACACACCTGCTGATTTGATAGACAGCGGAGCATGTTCGCGGGAGGAGCCGCAGCCGAAGTTGGCGCCGGCAACAATGATGTCCCCCTTTTTCACCTTTTTGACAAATTCGGGATCAATATCTTCCATACAGTGTCTGGCTAATTCCGTCGGCTCCGATACGTTCAAATAGCGGGCCGGGATAATCACATCTGTATCGACATTGGCGCCATATTTATGGGCCTGACCTTTGAGTACCATACTTATCTCCTTATGGCCTGATTCTTCTTTTCGATATACTCTTGTCTAGAAGCTAATTATTTTATCGCTTTCGGCGATTATCTCTCTTAAATCTTTTAAGGTAGCCACTTGATAGAGCCCTGACGGCTCCATCTTGCGCATCTCCAAACAGGTCCCGCAAACGTAGATCGGACCCTTGTCCGCCAGATAGTGCTCTATTTGTTCACTGAGATTAAACCGACTATTCCCGATTGATTCAAACTCCACGCCTTTGCCGATCATAAACATCTTCACCTGGTCCCCAAATTGAAGGGAAAAATTAGCCAGGCGAAAGGCATTCCAGACGGTCTCAGGGTCATTGGAATAGACCACGATACCCAGTTTCACTAAATGTCCTCCGGCGAGACGATTCGTCCGGCAATAGCGCTGGCCGCGGCTACGGCGGGATTAGCCAGATAGACCTCAGACTTGGGGCTTCCCATCCGTCCTACAAAGTTGCGGTTAGTCGTGGAAATGGCTTTTTCGCCGGCTGCCAGGACTCCCATATGACCGCCCAGACAGGGACCGCAGGTAAGATCGGAAGAGCGTCGTGTAGGGAAAGAGTGTAGGATAGGGTGGAGT
>CAZELW010000092.1:0-6536 GCA_964513135.1 uncultured Dehalococcoidales bacterium | reverse complement strand
TGCAGCATGTCACCGCTAAGATAGTCCTTTAAACAACTGATAATAGACTCCAGCTTGACCCATTGAGTAGTAGCTGCAAATGCGCCCAGCAGGCAAGTATTGGGGATGTCTCGTCCGATTTCCTCCACCGCTATCTGTGTGGCATTAACCACCCCGGCAATCTCCAGGTTCTTGTCGGCCTGAGTATTGAAATTTGCGCTGTTGACGACTAAGATACCGTGGGGTTTGAGTCCGGAGAATAGAGTGGAAAGCTTGAGTAGTGTTGGGTCGATGACAACCATGCAGTCGGGATTGTAAACCTGGGTTTTTTCTCTGATGGGCTTATCGTCCAGGCGTGTGAAGGCCTGAACCGGGGCGCCTCGTCTTTCAAAGCCGTACATAGGAAAGCTGGCGACGAATTTGCCTTCATTTACGAAAGCACTGGCTAGCATCCTTGCGGCAGTGACCGCGCCTTGCCCACCTCGTCCGTGGATCCTGATTTCTTTCACAGTTACTTTGCTCCTGAATGTATTCGTCGACTTGTTCGACCTGACTGTTCTTATACAAATTCGTTTATCACTGTTACAAGACCGGATAAACGGCTGTATTCATTTTTGAAGTATACATATCCTGTATACCAGACTTATTATAACAAGTTATGTTATCCCTGCATACACTCATATAGGACTATTTCCGCCTTGCGGCCTGTTCGTTCTGGCCTTCAACCGCTTCAAGTCGCATACAGTCTAATAAAGGACCTTTTCTTCGGTCAACTGGCTTATCTCATTTTTCGACAGGCCCAGCAATTCACCAAATACGTAATCATTGTCTTGCCCGAGCAAGGGCGCCACCCGATAGTTGCCTTCCGGCGAACCGCTGAACCGAAAAGGCAGACCGGTTAAGGTCACGTTGCCCAGGACAGGATGCTCCGTCTTGATGAAAAATCCTCTGGCTTCCAGGTGTTTATCGTGAGTACACTGTTTTGTGCTCAGAGAAGCTGCCGCCGTAATACCTGCCTTCTGTAACATATCCGCAAGTTCATAGGAGCCAAACTTGCGCGTCCATTTTTTAAAATGTTCTTCCAGTTTTTCCTGGTTTTTCCAGCGGCTCAACTCATCGCTGAACTCTTCCTTACGGGTCCATGCGGGATTTCCCATGATCTTGCACAGGGTTTCCCATTCCTTCTGGTTGCCCACTGCAATAGCCACCCATTCAGGCTCGTCTTTCGTCATCTTGCAGGGATAGACGCCATGAGGTGCCATATACGGCGAGCGATTACCCACTCTCTCCCCGATACCACCGTTGATGATATTTTCCATGACCAGTTCTCCGAGGAAGTTCGCACTTCCTTCGATCATGGCGGCATCTATATACTGACCTTCTCCGGTCATTTTCCGATGGTAAATTGCCGCCAATATGGCAAATGACCCGTGCATGGCCTGGGCGCTGTCAGTCCACGGGGAGACGCCTACCACTGCCGGGTCGCCTTTATAATATCCGTTGACAAAGGTAGCTCCAGAATAAGCATCCACGATTTCGGCATAAGCCGGCCTCTCCTTGTAAGGTCCATTTCTGCCGTAGCCGGAGCCGGCATAATAAATGATATCCGGTTTAATGGCCTTCATTTCAGCGTAGCTGAGTCCCCACCTCTCCAGAACGCCTCCCCCGAAATTCTCCGCCACCACATCGCATATCCCCACCAGTTTTTTCGCCAGTTCCTGTGCCCTGGGTTGTTTCATGTTAAGAGAGATACTCTTTTTGCCCCAGTTGAGGCTTGCGAAAGCACTCCCCACATTCGGCCCGGTACCGGCCAGATGGTGAGGTGCGCCGACTGTCCGCATATAGTCTATCCTCAGATTTGTCTCCGTTTTGATAACCTCTGCCCCCATGACGGACAACCACTCCGTAGCATGTGGTCCGGCCCACATCTGACAAAAATCCAGAACCCTTATTCCTTCTAGCGGCAGTTTTTTCATCTTTTTCTCCCTATCCCATGGCTCTCTAAATGATTCCAGCCTGCCTCATGCGTACCAGTTCCTTACGATCGTATCCCAGCATCTGGCAGTATACTTTTTCATTGTGCTCGCCCAGCAGCGGCGCAGGTCTGATTAGCTTTCCGGGGGTGGCAGAGAAGGCAAAGGGCGGGCCTGGATACTTCAGTTTACCTATAACAGGGTGTTCGAGTTCCTGCCAGAATTGGCGGAACGCCAATTGGTCATCTTCTACCAGGTCCTTCACCGAACGGACCAACGAACAGGGGACCTCGAACTTAAGCGCCAGGTCGTTTACCTCTTGAGCGGTGTGCTCCATAGTCCAGGCCGTAATCAATTGGTTAAGCTCAACGATATACTGGTTACGTATCAGAGGATTGGCAAACATCTCTTCAGTCGACCACTCAGGGTCTCCCATCATCTTGACCACGCGGTTATAATGCGGGCCGATCCAGATTACAACATATCCGTCCTTGCATTGATAAAGGAACCCGCCGAATTTCTTACGGCCCCACTCACGGGAAGGAGTCTCGCCCTGTACCGCATAATAGGCTAGCTGCTGCCTCCCGGTTGAGGCGATGGCTTCTTGCTGGGAAAGGTCTATATGCTGCCCTTTCCCGGTAGATCTTTGGGCGATTACCGCGGCCATAGCGCAGATAGATGCGCTCAAACCGCAGACAATGTCCGCAGCATGATATGATCCTTTGAGAGGGGGATCGTTCTCCGGGTCCTTGACACCTTCATCGGGATTGCCGTAAGCTTCCGCGCCTGCGTTGACTACAGTCAGGTCATTGCCCTTGTAATACCTCAGAGGTCCGGTCTGACCGAACGGGGTGATCGATGTCATTACCAGGCGGGGATTTATCTTTTTGATCTTGTTATAGCTCAATCCCAACCTGGACATTTCTTTTATGGGATGGTCTTCGATCAGAACGTCCGCCCACTCCAGAAGCCGTTTGAAAATTTTCAATCCGGCTGCAGATTCTGTGTTTAGAGTTATGCCGTATTTATTGGTATTAAGGAATAAAAAGAGGCCGCTTTTTTCCGGATGCGGCAGGTCTTGCGGAAACGGCCCGTAGCTTCTGGCAGGATCGCCCAAACCCGGTTTCTCGATTTTGATTACTTCCGCTCCCATATAAGAGAGCAATTTTCCGCAGTAAGGTCCGGCAACGAGATCACTGAACTCAATTACTTTTACATCGGAAAGCGCCTGCTGGCCCATTTTAATTCTCCTTTTTCGACAGGCTGTCTGGTTATGAGCATTTAATAATATCTGATCTTTGATGTCAAGCTCATAAGAATAGTTCATAAGTGTGGTTAAATTCTAATTTCCCAAACAAGGATTAAATCCCAAAACTCTAATACCTCAAACTATTGGTATTATAGGCCTCAGTAATTTGAGTTTTTTGGATTATTCCCGCCTATACAATAAAGGTCTCATCCAGTTCCGGGGCAACCACATCATTAATCCCTGCTTCCTTCAAGGCGTCAACCAGGGATTGGGAGGCGCTGGGCTCTCCGTGTACTACAAAAATTTTCTGCCAGCGGTCTTTTCCTTTTATGACCCAGTCAATCAGGTCGTTCCGGTCAGCGTGAGCGCTGAACTCATCGAATACTTCCACCTGACAATTTAAATCATATGGTTCACCGAAGATGGTGACCTGCGGCCATTTTTCCTCGATCTTGCGTCCGAGCGTATTTACCGCTTGCCAGCCAACTATAAGGACCGTATTTAAAGGATTCTCAATGTTATTTTTAAGGTGATGTAAAATCCTTCCGTTTTCAGCCATTCCCGAAGCGGAAATGATTATCATCGGCGTATCGATGTTATTCAACTGCTTGGATTCTTCCGTATTCCGCGTGTAATGAAGCAGATGAAAACCGAAAGGATCATCGACAGTCCGTAAAAGCTCATTGACTTCTTCATCGAAGCATTCCGGATGTAAACGGAATATTTCGGTGGCGTCCGTGGCTAGTGGACTATCCACATAAACCGGGATTTCAGGAATCCGATTGTCCAACCTGAGGCGGTGCAGAGTATAGACCAGCTCCTGAGTCCTCTCGAGGGCAAACGAGGGAACGATTATTTTCCCTCCTCTGGAAACCGTCTGGTTGATTACCTGCGCTAATCTGTCGGCTACCTGGCCGATTTCACTGTGCAGGCGGTTTCCGTAGGTGCTTTCGATAATCAAAATGTCGCTCTGGGTTATAGTATATGGGTCGCGGATGATGGGCAGGCCGGGACGGCCCAGATCGCCGGTATAACAAATGGATAAATGACGGCCATTATCGTTAATCTCCAGCACGGTCAAAGCCGACCCCATGATATGTCCGGCTTCACGAAAAATGGCCCTGGCGCCATTTATTTTGAACATACGGTTATAAGCATGACCTTCCAGCAATTCAATTACTGGAGGAATATCTGACTTGGTATAAAGGGGCTCCGCCGGAGATTCACGGCGTTTTTTTCGAATTTTATTCACGAACGCAATATCGTTTTCTTGTATATGCGCCGAATCCAAAAGCATAATTTTAGCCAGATCGGCTGTAGCCAGAGTGCAGTGAATATCCCCCTTAAAACCTTGCTTTACCAGGTTAGGCACATTCCCGATATGGTCTATATGGGCATGAGAAACTATTAACGCATCGATAGATGCCGGGTCGAATGAGAAGTTAAGGTTACGTTCATATGTTTCTTTACGCCGACCTTGAAACAGCCCGCAGTCCAGAAGGATGCGCATATCATCGGTTTCAACCAGGTGTTTGGACCCGGTTACTCCTCCAGCAGCACCGGCAAACGTTAGTTTTATCATGCTATTGCTTGCCTCCCCGTGATGGCTTGCCTCAGATACCAGCTTCTGATAATATCTACTATCTCCTCAGGGTCATCACTTAATCTCAGTAATTTAAAGTCCTCCTCAGAGATATACCCGTGAGCCAGGGACTGATTGCGCAGCCAGTCCAGAAAACCATTCCAGTATGAAGAATTGAATAATATCACCGGGAAAGGTCGGATTTTCCGGGTTTGTATCAGCGTCAGCACTTCAGTAAGTTCATCCAGCGTACCCAGCCCGCCTGGTATGATCACAAAGGCAATCGAATATTTTACCAGCATTACCTTGCGGGCAAAAAAGTGGTCGAAATGAAGGGTGATATTGGAATACGTGTTGCAAACCTGCTCTTCAGGTAGCTGGATATTCAATCCGACAGATTTCACTCCGGCTTCCCGAGCTCCCAGATTAGCCGCCTCCATGGCTCCGGGCCCCCCACCGGAGACAATGTTAAAGCCTTCTTTACCGAGCATACTGGCTATTTCCCGCGTTTTCTGGTATTCAAGAGAATCCGGCTTTAATCTGGCGGAGCCGTAGATAGTTACTGCCGGAGCAATTCCCGACAGCCTGTCAAAACCTTCCACCATTTCTCCGATAATGCGAAACAACCGCCAGGACTCTTCTTTCTCAAGCGCGTTAATCTCGTATTTTTCTACCATATTTCACCCCGCATGACTTCAGCTCTCTGGCCTGGAAAGGTCCGAAGAGAATACTTGATAGAAAATAAATAACATAGTCTGTTTATGTTTCAGCATATGAGCTTATGACCCGGCTGTCAAGTTTATAGGCGAAGCATTCCCTACTCTGTTATTCCAGGAACACTATCCCCAAAGAACTCAATGGGCATTTATTGCATTACATACAGGGCAGGGTCAGGATACTTTTAAGCCGGAATCTAAAGTGTTATACTGCGAATATATCGTTTTAAAGGAGTATGCCTGTGAAAAGGGGCGATGGAAGAGCCTTTAATCAGCTAAGACCTGTGAAGATAACCCCAGGCTATTTGGCTTATGCAGAGGGGTCTGTTTTTATAGAGATGGGAAAGACGCAGGTAATCTGTGCTGCCAGCCTGGATGAGAGGGTACCGCCTTTCCTCAAGGGAACGGGGCAGGGATGGGTTACGGCTGAATATTCCATGCTGCCGCGTTCTACTCTCACCCGCACCCAGAGAGATTCAGCGCATGGTCGGATCAACGGCCGCAGCCAGGAAATCCAGAGGTTGATCGGCCGTTCATTACGGGCGGTGATCGACATGAAAGCCCTGGGTGAGAGGCAAATCATCGTGGACTGCGATGTTGTACAGGCTGACGGAGGGACGCGGACTGCCTCTATTACCGGAGCCTATATCGCACTTTACCAGGCGCTCAAGAATATGAAATCCATGGGACTGATCTCCGGCATACCTTTGACGAACGCAGTAGCAGCTACCAGTGTGGGTGTGGTACGCAGCTATATAATGCTGGACCTCTGCTATGAGGAAGACTCTCAGGCTGAAGTGGATTTCAATGTGGTTATGACGGACCAGGGGCTTTTCGTGGAAGTCCAGGGCACAGCCGAACACAAGCCTTTTTCGCGGAGTACGCTGGACGGCCTGCTGAGCCTGGCTGATAGCGGGATCAAGCAGCTTTTCGAAATACAGAAGTCGGTAATCGAGAAGCTTTAAGCATCTCTACCTATCCCGCCATCAACGGCAATTCCGGATATCGATCGAGCGCGGCAGGTCTTACGGTCTCAC
>CAZELW010000091.1:3043-6625 GCA_964513135.1 uncultured Dehalococcoidales bacterium | reverse complement strand
AAGAAGTCCAGGGCCTGCTCTACGGTGAGGTCCAGCACATCAGCGATGCTCTTGCCTTTGAATTTGATTTCCAGGGCTTCACGGTTATACCGGCTGCCCTTGCAGACCTCGCAGGGAACAGTGACATCCGGCAGAAACTGCATCTCGATTTCATTAAAACCTTCACCACGGCAGGCTTCACAACGGCCCCCCTTGACATTAAAAGAAAACCGCCCCGGTCCGTAGCCGCGCATCCTGGATTCGGGCACAGTCGCAAATAGCTCGCGAATAGGACCGAAGGTACCGGTATAGGTAGCCGGGTTGCTGCGCGGAGTGCGCCCGATAGGGGATTGGTCGATATTTATTACCTTGTCGATATGTTCTATTCCCAAAATGGAATCGAACTCTCCCGCTCTCTCTTTGGCACGGTAAAAGATCTGGGACAGCTTTCTATAGAGGATATCGTCTACCAGAGTGCTTTTGCCGCTGCCGGAAACCCCGGTAATGCAAACAAACTGACCCAAAGGTATATGCACATCAATATTTTTCAGGTTATTCTGGCGAGCGCCTTTAATAACTATCTCCTTGCCGTTCCGTGAGCGACGCTCCGGAGGCATAGGAATCATCTTCGCCCCGCTGAGATATTGCCCGGTAATAGACTTTGGGGACTTCAAAATGTCGACAAGGGGACCGGCAGCCACGATATAGCCTCCATGCTCACCGGCTCCGGGACCCATGTCAATGATATGGTCGGCCGCTCGCATCATAGCTTCATCATGCTCAACTACCAGTATCGTATTGCCCAGGTCCCTCAACCGTTTCAATGTCTCAATCAGGCGGGAATCATCTGCCGGATGCAGGCCGATGGTCGGCTCATCGCAAATATAGAGAACTCCCATTAACCCACTGCCGATCTGGGTGGCCAGGCGGATCCGCTGGGCTTCACCACCACTAAGGGTTGCGGCGGCCCGGTCAAGAGACAGATAGTCAAGTCCGACATCCTTCAAAAAACCCAAACGGGCATGAAGCTCTTTCAGGATCTGCCCGGCAATTATCTGTTCGCGTTCGGTGAGAACCGGTCTTTCTCCGCTGTTCAGTGTGGCAATCCATTTCAAGGCTTCAGCTACAGGCAGGGCAGCAATATCCATGATATTTTTGTCACCGACAGTCACAGCCAGAGCTTCCGGCTTTAACCGTCTGCCTTCGCAGACAGGGCAGGGTTTAGCAACCATATAACGCTCGATATCAATCTTGGAATTTTCCGATTCGGTATCACGGTACAGCCGCTCCATGCGGGGAATAACGCCTTCAAAACCATCCCGGTGCTCCCTGACGCGACCGAAACGATTGCGGTACACATGGACATCTCCGCCTTCACCGTATAGCAATACATTGAGCTGTTTTTCATTCAGATCCTTTAACGGAGTATTCAGGGAAAACCCGTAGCGCTTTGCCAGGGACTCCAGGGTATAGAGATACCACGACTGGAACTGCCAGGGGCGGATAGCGCCCTCGTTGATAGAAAGCTCCCTGTCCAGCACCATTTCGGGATCGATTTCCAGCTTCATTCCCAATCCGCTGCATTCTCCGCAAGCGCCGTGAGGACTGTTGAAACTGAAAGTTCGAGGAGCGATTTCACCGAGACTGATTCCACAAACCACGCAGGCGAAATGCTCAGAAAAGAGTATTTCCTCACCATCGATAATAGATACCAGAACGATGCCTCCACCCAGCTTTAAAGCTGTCTCGACTGAATCAGCAATACGGCTCTGACTCCCGCTTTGACCGGTGATAATGCGGTCAACTATCACTTCGATAGTATGCTTCTTGTTTTTATCAAGCTGGATATCATCGGATAGATCGTAAACCTTCCCGTCTACCCGGACGCGGGCATAACCCTGTTTGCGCAGGTCGGCAAACGTAGCCTGATATTCGCCCTTGCGGCCTTTGACCAGGGGCGCCAGAATCATAATTCTGGTATTGGCAGGGATGCTATTGATAGAGTCTACGATTTGCTGCACAGTCTGAACTGTAATTTCACGCCCACATTCGGGACAATGTGGGTGTCCTACCCGGGCGAAAAGCAGACGTAAATAATCATAAATCTCGGTAATGGTGCCAACAGTAGAGCGGGGGTTGCGGCTGGCGCCCTTCTGGTCAATGGCGATAGCCGGGCTCAACCCTTCGATATAGTCCACCTCGGGCTTTTCCATCCGGCCCAGGAACTGACGGGCATAAGCCGAGAGAGACTCTACATAGCGGCGCTGGCCTTCTGCATATACAGTATCAAAAGCCAGTGAACTTTTCCCGGAGCCGGAGGCCCCGGTGATAACGACCAGTTTATCTCTGGGGATAACAACATCTATATTTTTAAGATTATGCTCTCGAGCGCCTCTGACAATAATTGAATCCAATCGCATTCCTCACAAACCCTTTCCAAATACCATATCATTTTAACATTAGAACAAGTGTACAAACAAATGATAAAAGTAGAAAGAAACTTATCAGAGCTTGCGCTTAGTGTGCTCTTCTGATAAAATCAAAAAGCAGCGGATGGTGAGGACCTCTCAGGTTTCACATATCTGCGGTTGGTGTGGGCCGCTAGCTCAGTAGGTAGAGCATCTGACTTTTAATCAGAGGGTGCTGGGTTCGAGACCCAGGCGGCTCACCAGTAAGCCGAAGTCAAAAATATCCTTATGTGAGTTAACTTGCATAAGGATATTTTGTTATCCGGCGGCAGGCGATGTTCGGGCCCCTCCCCCGGAAACTTGAAACAGCATCGTTTGGGCGCGCGTTTTGACGAGCTACGCATTGTCCTACTGCTATTGACTTTCGGTAGCGAAAGATATAAACTCGAAAAAGCAATTTACATTTACCCTCCAGTATAATTTACAAAATGGCTATGACAAAGCCTCCAGGAATAATAAAAAATTCCAATACTAACATTGACGACGCCGCATTTATTGGTATTATCATAGCCAGCGGCCTTTTGATGATGGATCAGTGTTATAGTATCAAAAACAGTCTAAAGGTCGAATATGTTTATTAGTGAGTATCGGGAGGTGAAACAGAGTAACCATTTAGCCAAATATTTAAAATACAATTAAGCATATAGGGAATTTTAGTTGACAAAAAGGAGAAAAGCATGAAAAATATCAAACGCTGGAAACTGAACACTCTTGTCGTAACTATGCTGGTACTGATTCTAGCACTCTCCGTACTCGCGGGAGCTTGCGGCGGCAGCACCCCCGCAACAACGACTGCACCAACAACTCAGCCAGTAGCTGAAAAGCCTATTACTCTTGTCTTTTCCACCCACGAACCAAACCAGGGAATGTATTATGAAGGATTCTGGAAACCCTGGATCGAAGAGGTAGAAAAGCGCACCGGAGGCAAAGTCAAAATAGAAGCCCACTTTAATGGCGAACTGGCCGGACCGCCGGATGCCTGGGATGTTGTGGCTAATGGAACAGTAGATATCTCAAATGTCCACCTGCAAAATACGCCTGATAAATTCCCCTTGGCCGACATAGCAGGTTTCACCACCTATAGTCTTGTCAACTACCGACCCAGCCGGGTAATGTGGGAACTCTATAATAAATA
>CAZELW010000091.1:1094-3033 GCA_964513135.1 uncultured Dehalococcoidales bacterium | reverse complement strand
TACTGGACATCTCTTGCCACCACTAAAAAACCGGTTTACAAGCTGGAAGACATGCAAGGATTAAAGAGCACAGGAACAGGGAAATGGCAAAATAAACGGCAAGAAAAATTAGGTTTAATCCCTGTCTCGATGGGGCCGTTGGATATCCTGCCGGCTTTACAGACTGGTGTTGTTGATGGCGGACCGCTCGGCACACTGGTGATTTTGAAAGATTTCGGCTGGGGTGAATTCCTGCCATATGTCATCCATGTGCGGGCGCAATCCATTCCCGTGATAATTGGGATGAACAAGAACGTCTGGAACTCACTACCAGCAGACGTTCAGCAAGCCCTTGATGGCATGATAGAGTGGACGACTGACCTGCATGACTCGTTCTTCGCACAGGCGGAAATAGATCTCATTCCACAATTGGAGGAAGAATTTGGAATAGAGTTCATCACACCTTCCCAGGAAGAACTAGCACGGTGGGACGAACTCGATAAACCAGTATGGGATGAGTTCGCCGCCGACCTGGAATCTAAAGGTCTGCCGGGCAAAGAACTGGTGGCCGATTACATCGAACTAGAGAAACAATACTCCTCAGAAGAATACGCCCCCAAATAGACCAATGACTGCTTTTATTGAATGACTGGAAGGATCATTATCCGGGGTAAAATCCGGATCATGATCCTGGTTTGTATTGAGTTTGCCCAAATTTTCATCCGGAATACGTGAGAAGAGAAGAAAAATGAATGAAACCATTGAGTCAACTCAAGCAACTGCTGCCGGAGGTAAAGGCGGATTAAATTCGGCTATTGCTGTCCTGGATAAGGTCGGAGTGTTCAGCCGGTGGACCAACGTCATCGGTATTTTTGCACTGGTCTGTATGATCGCTTTGACTTTTGTAGATGTTGTCAGGCGATACATCTTTAACGCCCCTATAGTAGGAGTGCAGGAACTGGTTGAGGTGATTATGATCTGTGCCATTTTTCTCGCTGTGGCACATACTCATAATACCAGGAGTCATATCAGTGTCGATCTGATCAGTACCAGACTCTCTGAAAAACCCAGAGCAGCCCTTGAATTTATTACCAACCTGTTAAGCATCGGTCTGTTTGGGGTTATCATGTGGAGAACTCTCGTTTATGCGATATATGTAATCCAGGACAATCGACTGCATGACAAATACTGGGGTATCCCCAACGGTCCATTTGCAATAGTGATATTTATCGGCTGTACATCTCTATTCATTCTTCTCGTACGAGACCTGTTAATCAAGATAAATGATTCTTCAAAGCTGGACTTAAACTGGCGGCACTGGCTGGCGATGATTGGTATACCGATCATTTTTGTCGTATTTGCCTACTTCTGGATGCAACCGGACCTGTGGAACATTAACCTGACAATTGTCGGTGTCCTCGGTGTGCTGTTTTCTCTCATTCTGTTTTTAACCGGTATGCCCGTGGCCTACGCCTTGATCCTGACCAGCTTAATATTTATCGGTCATATCCGGAATCCGGAGACGGCATTCGTGATGATCGGAACAGAAATGTACCGGAATTCAGGCTCATATAACTGGTCGGTCCTGCCCTTCTTTGTCACCATGGGTTTCATTGCTCTCTTTGCCAGATTCGGAGAGGACCTGTACCTTTCCGCTTTCAAGTGGATTGGCCATATCAGAGCAGGCCTTTCGGTGGCAACCATCGGCGCCTGCACAGCATTTGCGGCTATAGTGGGAGACAGCGTGGCATCTACCGCCACTATGGGATCAGTAGCTCTGCCACAGATGAAAAAATACAATTACGATGAACGCCTGACAGCCGGTAGCATCTGCTCGGGATCCACACTGGGACCGATTATCCCTCCCAGCACTGCTTTCATCATTGTCGGTCTTCTCACCGGTTTATCTATCGGCAACCTCTTCATTGCAGGGATTATCCCGGGCCTGGTCATGGCAGGC
>CAZELW010000091.1:0-1084 GCA_964513135.1 uncultured Dehalococcoidales bacterium | reverse complement strand
CTTTATCTGGAGTCGGCGCAATCCCAACATCGGCCCCCCAGGCGAGAAATCCGACTGGAAATCAAGGATCATATCTCTTCGCGCGGGCGGTCCGGTGCTGCTTTTGTTCTTGCTCGTAATAGGTGGTATTTATTGGGGAATATTTACACCTACTGAAGGTGGCTCTATTGGAGCTGTCGGGGCTTTTGTCATCGGCCTGGTAATGGGACGGTTTGGATGGACGAATATAATACATATGCTGCAGGACGCAGGCAAGGTTATCTCGATGACATTCATTATCCTCATCGGGTCTGTGATGTTTACGAGGTTTGCCGCCTGGTGTAACCTCTCAAATTCCCTACAGGATACCATATTAGGACTGAATTTGGGGCCAATGCAATTTATGGCCCTGACTCTGTTTGCCCTGTTAATCCTGGGATGTTTTATCGATCTAGCACCTCTGCTTCTTATCGGTATACCCCTTTTATTTCCTACAGCCAAAGGAATCGGAATTGACCCTATATATTTTTGTGTGCTCGCAACAATTGTAATTAATCTTGGAGCGCTTACCCCGCCAGTCGGAATCAACCTGTTCGTTTTAAAGGGTATTACGAAAGAAATGCCGATCAGCAAGATTTATGCCGGAGCATGGCCATTCGTCGGCGCTGCACTCATTGCGATCATTATTCTTTTCTTTATACCTTCGCTAACAACCTGGCTACCATCAACGCTGCGTTAAAGGGAACTTATTCCGGACAGGGGGCTCCCTGCTCTCACAAACCGCTGTATGCCGGATCGGCATACAGCGGTTTTTCACAACTCATGTATTGGCAAGTGGATTCTAATCAGGCTATTACCGGTCAGATAATCATATCCCAGACCAGAACCAGCGACCCTCTCGATTTCATCCCCCGAGCGGCGACCACTATATATATCAACAGGTGTTACCAAATTTCAGGCTTATCATGACAGCAGTCCGGTCCAGATCCGAAATTTTAAATTGATTCAGATTAACGTCGTATTGTAGTATTAAAAAAAATATGCATATTTATTGGCGCGGCTTTCTTGAGTCCTCAAACGAAGTCTGTTATCCTAACAACATGAA
>CAZELW010000090.1:0-6664 GCA_964513135.1 uncultured Dehalococcoidales bacterium | reverse complement strand
TCGGAGAGCAATATGATATTATCCCGGCTATTTTTACCTTACTGGCGTTGTACTGTTTTTGGCTTGGCAAACACAAGACCAGTTGGGTATTTCTGGCCCTGGGCGTCATGACCAAAATCTATCCTGTGGTTATTGCTCCGATATTTATCATCTGGTATATCCGCAACCGCCAGTACCGGCTCATTTGGACCAATCTCCTCATTTTTGCCGGGATCTGTTTGGCAATCGTTTTACCTTTCCTCGTTATCAGCCCGGACAGCATCTGGAACCTGTTCAGCTATCACAGCCAGCGTGGGATACAGATTGAAAGTACTTATGCTTCCCTGCTGCTCGCGGTTGCCCTGCTGGGTCTCTCACCAGTTGGCCTGATAATGAATTTTGGCTCCTGGAATATCGAGAGCCCGGTGGCCGACGTTATAGCCGGTCTATCAACTTTTTTGCTGGTGTTCTTTCTTATTCTGTCCTTCTGGTTTATTTATCGTCAAACCAGGCCTGGAGAAGCCCAAATTGCCCGGCTGGGTGCCTGTTCTTTACTGGTAGTAAGCATTACTTTGATTACCAGTAAAATCCTGTCTCCGCAGTATTTGATCTGGCTGATACCGCTGGTCCCTTTGATATTAACCCGCTGGCGCCATGCGGTCCTGGGGGTGTTTATCGGCGCCGGCATAATGACCTATTACATCTTCCCGCACAATTATCTGTCGCTGCTGAACCTTGATCCTGGTGTAGTTACGGTACTTATTCTGAGGAACATATTGGTAGTTTTAATCACCTGGCTGTCTGTATTGTCCTTGCAGGATATGAAGACCTCAGACTAAAGGACTCTCTGCCCTCTGCCATTGGCCGCACCTGGTGAGGAGAATGACAAAGCGTAGGGGCGGGTGTGACACGCCTGCCAGGATGTCCCTGGTTCAGCGTGCAGGAGCAGGTCTCGGAGGTTAAAGCTGATTGAACGGAACCGACATAAGGATTACCTTGCGACGATTAACGCATAAGATATATAATATGGGTGAATGAATATAGCTGGGTAAATTCGTTGAAAAAACTTTTTATTTTTGTCCTTGTCATGCTGGTCGGTTCTTTGCTGGCCATATCGGTTGTCGGATGTCAGGAGCCTTTCGCACAGGGTTTGGGTCAGAATGTGCCGTCACGTGAAACTCCTGAGATTGAATTAAGCCGGCAGGTCGAATTTCATGGGGTAACTCTGTCTGTTCCTGCTGAATGGAAAATTATTTTGCCCGAAGAGAAAGAGTATACCTGGATACGTCTCTCACATCCGGGCTCCAGGGCCGGAGAAGGTCCCTGGATCGAACTATCGCAGGCGTTAAAACCTGTCGATTGTGATGGTTCTGTCCCCGCGGTTTCAACAACAGCAGGAGACGGAATCCTGACGTTCTCACAGAATGCTGTCGGTTCTGACGGGAGCAGCGTACACCATATTTATATCCCTTCTAAAAACGTCATGGTGAAAGCCGGCTGCAAGAATTCATCGGAATATAATATGATAACCAATATTCTGGCGACTATCCAGATATCCAGTTAGCTTCTACATTCAAAGCAAATTGTCCGGAACAGATTCAAAGCGCTGCAACGTAAAAACTGTCAGTGGCTTGTTTTCGCGAAGCGTCGGATGCCCCTGGGTGACTTCGGCGGAGATTATAAATTGTCTGATGCCGGCCGGGGTTGGAAAGTGTAAGGCGTTTGAGCTGTTTTCGGTTAGCTCCTGGCGAAACTGTACTCGAATGTGATAATTTGTTAAAATTAGTAGGCTTACAGAATGACAGGACATGAGGATAACCAGAAGAGGTAACAGATGGCAATATTACAAATCCGTACTCTCCCTGATCCGGTATTAAGACAAAAAGCCAAAAAAGTATCTGGGGTAGACCCTTCTGTCCGGAAGTTGGTCAATGACATGATAGAGACCATGCACGAGGCGAACGGGGTAGGTCTGGCTGCGCCGCAGATTGGCGTTCCTCTTCGCATAGTGGTGATATGTATGCCGGAAGAAGACGCTCAGGAAATCGTCCTGATCAACCCTGAAATAGTCAAGAGGTCCGGAGAGCGTGAAATATCTGAACGGTGTTTGAGCGTTCCAGGCTACAGCGGCTGCGTCAAACGGGCAGAAACGGTAACCGCCAAAGGACGCGATGAGAACTGGCGGGAAGTCCGGATTAAAGCCAGCGAACTGTTGGCACAGGCCCTTGAACATGAGATAGACCATTTAAATGGAATTCTTTTTGTCGACCGTCTGGAAAGCCCGGATAAATTGATAAAGGATGAACCGGTTGAATCGAATGCATAGCAGGGGACCTGGATGGCGTCATGAAATCCCCTCCTTGGAATAAGGAGGGGTTATTTATGTCGTGGCAGGTAGCCGATGTGGGGAATAGGATTCCTTAATTTATTTGATTATGGGTAGTAAAAAGCAAGGCTTAGCGTTAAAAACAGCTGATGGAATGAAAGGTCTGGCATTGCAGATTGAACCGGAAGCCCTGGCAATACTGGCATCAGTCAGTCATTTTCTCAAAGAGCGGCAGATCGAGTCCTACCTGGTAGGCGGATTTGTCCGGGATGTCTTGATCGGCCGTTCCACTGCTGATATCGATATTGCGATTGCCGCCGATGTACTGACTACCGGACCGGATATGGCTGATGCGCTCGGCGGAAAGTATGTGCTGCTTGATGAGGCTAATCGAATTGCCAGAGTGGTGCTTTCTCCGGCATCTTCCGGTAAATCGCCGTGGCATATCGACCTGTCGACACTGGCCGGAGATCTCCGGAAAGACCTGGCACGGCGCGATTTCACCATTGATGCTATGGCGATTGATCTGAACTTGCTTGTCGAAAATCCTTCCTCAATAGTGCTCATAGATCCCCTTGGCGGGCAGAAAGATTTGCAGAAGGGAATCATCAAGACCGTCACTGACGCGGCATTCGAGTCAGACCCCGCCCGCCTCCTGCGGGCGGTAAGGCTGGCGGCAGAATTGGGATTTGTCATTTCGTCTGAAACCGAAGCTCTGGTTCGCCGTCACCACCAATTGGTAGCTCGGGTATCCGGTGAAAGAGTAAGGGAAGAGCTTCTCAGGATCTTCATGACGCCTGAGGCGGGAGATTTCGTACGTTACCTGGATAAAACTGGCCTGCTGACAGTAATCATCCCTGAGTTGGAGCCGTCGAAAGGGGTGGAACAGCCTGTAGAACATCATTGGGATGTTTTCAATCACTCGTTAGAAACGGTCCGGGCTGTTGGTTTCCTGTTGCGGCAAAGCGATTGGACCTATACCTCCAGAGAGGTGATAGAGGATGTGCCCTGGTCGGAAAAATTAAGTCGTCATTTTGCCTCCGAGGTCAGTAATGGCAGCAACCGCGCTGCGCTTCTCAAACTGGCCGCTTTATTGCACGATATCGCCAAGCCGGAGACTAAAATAATTGCCAACCAGCGGGTGCGCTTCCTGGGGCACAATGAGCAGGGAGCTGAAGCTGTAGTGGGTATTCTTGAGAGGCTGCGGTTCAGTAACCGGGAAATTAAGCTGGTGGAGCTTATGGTACGCTATCATATGCGGCCGACCCAGATGGCTCACGAAGGGCTTCCGACATCGAGGGCTATTTACCGGTATTTCCGGGATACCGGCAGCGCCGGCACCGATATCCTCTTCTTGAGCCTGGCTGACCATCTGGCTGCCCGCGGGCCGGACCTGGACCTGGAGCAGTGGAAATGGCACACTGGGCAGGTAAAATATATCCTGACCGAATGCTCCCGACGGGAGAGCATCGTCACTCCACCCAGGCTGATAGACGGCCATGATATCATCAACATCTTCAGGTTAAAACCGGGGCCGGAAATCCGCAGGATCCTGGAATCAGTCAGGGAAGCTCAGGCTGCCGGTGAATTGAATTCCCGTGAAGATGCTTTATCTTATGTCAGAAATCGTTTATTATATAAAGAACAAAAATTAGAAGAGTAGGTGACCATGCGCAAAAATACAGTTGTTTTCATAATCATCCTGGCGCTCCTTGTCATCGCTGCCGTTACCGTTTTTCCTATCGATAAAGGCCTTTTAGCTGGCAAGGGTGTTACGCTGGGACTGGACTTGAAAGGTGGAGTCCATATAGTCTATCTGGCTGACCTTTCAGGGATCGATCCCTCTGAGAGAGCAGCGGCTATGGACGCCGATGTGGCGGCTATCCGCAGCAGGGTGGATATTTTCGGTGTTACTGAACCGGTGATCCAGAAACAGGGAGAAGACCGTATACTGGTGGAATTGCCGGGCATCAGCGATGTGGAAAGGGCTAAAGCAGTAATCGGACAGACCGCTATACTGGAATTTGGAGAGCGGGTTGCCGATGAGAATGATCCGGATATTAAATGGACTAATGAATTTGGGAAATGGAAGCCGGCGGTGGGCATCGTAAACGGAGAGGAGCTTGAACTTACCAGTGCCTATTTCAAGCAGAATACTTATATTACTACAGACAATTTGGGCAAGCTCATTCTGGCTTTTGAATGGGATGATACCGGCAAACAGTTATCCGGCCAGATCACTCAGAGATTGATCGGTCAGCCGCTGGGTATCTTTTCAGGAGATGAGGCTCTGAAGGGAGATGATGGACTCCCCATTGCCCCGACCGTACAGGCCCAGATCACGACAAGCGGAATCATCGAGGGCTTGAGTCAGGCCGAAGCCACTCAGCTTAGCCAGTTGCTTAATGCCGGGCGCATCGAAGTCCCGCTGTCCCCCATCTATGAGCAGACGGTTTCTCCGGTTATCGGAGCTGACTTTGTCAATATGGCGGTGAAAGCCGGCATTATTGGCGTTATCCTGGTAATGCTCTTCATGATCATTTATTACCGGTTGCCGGGTTTCCTGGCCAGTCTGGCCTTGATATTCTATGCTTTTGTGGTTATGTCGATATTTAAACTGGTGCCGGTTACCTTGACCCTGGCTGGGCTGGGAGGGTTTGTCCTGTCCCTGGGAATGGCGGTGGATGCCAATGTGTTGATCTTCGAGAGAATGAAGGAAGAGATCCGGGCCGGCCGGACCCTGGGAGCAGCTATCGAGGCTGGTTTCAAAAGGGCCTGGTCAGCCATCTTTGACAGCAACGTCACCACCATAATAGCCTGTATTGTACTTTTTATTCTGGGTAACACCATTGTTGCCAGCGGACCGGTGATGGGCTTTGCCCTTACTCTCGGCATTGGCGTAATAGTAAGCATGTTTACAGCTATCGTGGTTACCCGTACTTTGTTGCGGTTGTTTATCGGTACGCAGATATCCCGAAAAGTCTCGTTATTCACTATGTATTCAGGTGGTAAGTAATATGGATATAGTAGGTAAAAGGTTGTGGTTTTTCATCATCGCGGTTGTACTGTTGGTGATATGTGTCGTATCGCTGGTTACTACCGGCCTGAAGACCGGGGTGGAGTTCAGCAGCGGATCGATCTTGACAGTGGCATTTAATAACTCGGTAGACCAGGAAGATCTTGGAGCTGAGCTCAGTAGTCTGGGCTACTCGGGCGCCCTGATCCAGCGAACAGGGACTGGTGACTACATTATCCGGACTGTTGAGCTTGATGAAGCGGCTAAAGATCATCTACTTGCAGGGTTGACCGCACGGTTCGGCGATCTTCAGGAAAAAGAGTTTGATAATGTTTCCGCGATGGTTGCCTCGGAGACAGCCCGTAATGCTGCTATTGCCGTAGTAATAGCATCTGCTGCCATGCTCCTCTATATTGCCTGGGCGTTCCGGAAAATGCCGAACCCTTTCCGCTTTGGTGTTTGCGCTATTGCGGGACTGGTGCTGGATGCTTTGATAGCTCTGGGTGTTTTTTCCATCCTGGGAGGCATTCTGGGATGGGAAATCAACCTGATGTTTATAACGGGTGTTCTGGCAGTTATCGGTTATAGCATTAACAATACGGTTATTATTTTCGATAGAATCAGGGAGAACGTCAAAAGAGGGGTAAGTCCCGATTTTGCCGTCGTTACCAATAATAGCGTGGTTGAGACCTTAAACCGGTCAATCAATACCAGTTTGACCACCCTGTTCACTCTGTTTGCTCTGGCCTTATTCGTGGGAGCTTCCATACAGAACTTTGTGGTGGTCCTGATTATCGGAGTTATTTCCGGTGTGTTCAATTCAACCTGCGTCGTCCCCGGCCTTCTGGTATCCTGGCAGAAAAAAGAATGGGGCTCATTGTCTGGGAAAAGTAATGAAGGAATGGTTGCTGTTAAAGCCAAAGGTTAACTATGGTACCTTCTGGTAGCCAGGCAGTCCGGGTTTCTCTGGTTTTAACCTCCGGCCTGCTGGCCCTCAAGGTCGCAGCGGGAGTGATTACCGGCAGCCTTGGTATTCTGGCACAAGCGGCGGGCAGTTTTTTCGAACTGTCCGCCGTCATTATTTTATTTTTAATAGCCGGGATTGCCTCCAGACCGGCTGACCAGGAACATCCATTCGGCCACGGCAAGATCGAGAATATCGCGGCTGTTATTCAGGCGCTGGTGATGTTTCTTGTGGGCGGCCTGATAGTGTATTATGCCGCCCGTCGGATGGTTGACGGGCCCGCTGAAATACAGACTGTGGCTGGTATGGCAGTCATGGCATTTTCTATACTCAGATCGGAAGAGCACACGTCTGAACTCCAGTCACCGCTCATTATCTC
>CAZELW010000089.1:0-6681 GCA_964513135.1 uncultured Dehalococcoidales bacterium | reverse complement strand
TCTACACCCTATCCTACACTCTTTCCCTACACGACGCTCTTCCGATCTACCTAACTATTCAGGGCTATGCGCAGTCCTGTCCCTGTATAATAACGCAATCTCTATAGCTGTCTCGGCGACTTCCACAGCATTCCGGCCTACCGCCACAAAGAGAGGCTCTTTTCCCCATCCATCCCCTTCATAGAACAGGCGCGGTACTCCCTGCGACCGTTCAACCAACTGCTTGATCTTCCAGGGCATTGAGACGCCGTCCCGCTCGATTATTTCCTGAGGTTCCTGGCTGCGGTCTATCCAGCCGAAGAGCAGGTTGCGCCGGGAGCAATATTCTTTCACTATTTCAATGATCTCTTTATTGCATTTGAAGTTGATCCCGGCATTGATAGTCGGGTCATAATTGCGAATTTCAATAATCAGCCTGGCCATATGGTCAGAAACCCCGAAACCAGGCAGTCCGGAGGCACGGGGAAAACCTCGCACGGCGGTAATGCGGCCTTCTACTGCCGCCACGTCTTCCCGTGTTCTGGCTCCGGGCAGAGCATAGACCAGATTGACCCTGACTTCCGGGACCAGCTCGGCAAACTCTTGACACTTTTCCAGCCTGGCGACGGCGGAGACCAGATTACCCAGAATTATTTCTCTATTCTGTGATTCAGCCATTTTGCCCTCCTAAAGTGCTGAAATAGGCAGCCCAGAAAGGATCGACAGCGACCGGCTTCAACTCCTCCCGCCGGCCGTCTCGCCTCACAAATATTCTCTCGTCCTCAGTGACCTCCCCGATATCCCAGGCTTTGATGTCATTCTGCTGAAGGTCCCGGATAACCTGGCCTGCCTTATCCGGAGAAGCGGCGATCAGCAGCGTGCCTTCACTGATAGAAATCAACGGGTCGATTTTGAAATAATCACAGACCGCCTGGATCTCCTCAGGGATAAAGATGCGGTCTTCATACAGGGTGACCCCTTTTCGGGAAGCGGCGGCAATTTCATAAACCCCGTTCAGCAGCCCTCCCTCGGTCGCATCATGCATGGCATGGGCGTTGGGACCGGCTGTGAGCGCATCCTTGACCACTGTCATCTGGAAGAAACGACTTTTGCTCTTTTCAAGAACCTCATCGCCAAGCTGTTTCCGCAGGGCTTCTTCCGCCTGATAAGCCAGGATGCCGGCAGCCTCAATGGCAGGACCCTTGGTCATTATGATGCGGTCGCCGGTCCGGGCATTGCTGGCCGGAGTAAGCTGAGACCTGGATCCCAGGCCAATGATCGTACAGCCTCCATTCAAAGGATAGGCGATGCCGGGATAGATACCGGTATGGCCTCCCACCACGGCAATATCCAGTTTCTCGCATTCCTGGTGTACTTCTTTCCAGATATTCTCCAGAGTGCTGTCCTGCGTCCCCGGGGGCAGCAGCAGGCTGATGGAAAGATAGCGCGGTTTAACACCCAGACAGGCCACATCGCTGGCGCAGATGTGCACGATCGCCCAGCCGAAGTGGGGCATTAATACCGGTAGACCGAAAGTGGGGTCCTCTTTGATGACCAGTACATTGCCGTCCGGAAGTTCAATTGCGGCTGCATCCACGCCGTGCTGAGGCCCTATCAGGACTGTAGGGTCCTTTTTCCCCAGGCGGGGAAAGATAATTCGATCAAAGCTGGCCCGGTCAACCTTACCTATTTCCGGTAACATATCTACCTCTCTACCTCCAGTGAAAAGATTTATTAACAACCTGCCGGCTAGTCTGAAAGTCAATAAAAAACCAGAAGCTGGACAGGATACTTCTGGTTACGATCATTTCCCTACGCTCGCATTATCGAGGCCAGGTTCAAAGGGTCATCCCGATTGGGATTCTCAGCCTTCCAGCTCCCCCAGCAGATATTCGATTTTCTAATATTATAAGTCTACTGGTTAACCGGCTGATTATCAACTTGCTTTCTCAGATCATGAACCTTCCCATGATTTTTTTAGACAGTATTTCCGGATTCTCTGCAAGGACCTCCCGGCAGGCTGAATCGTCCAGCCCTGAGCCGCGAATAACAGCGCTGGCAAAAGAATCGGTCAGTAAGTCTCTTTCGGAATGAGAATCGGAATCAACCAGCATTTTGGCTCCCACCTGCCGGGCCAGTCTGGCAACATGTCCATTGGTCAGGGAATGCCCCTTCCTGGCAGTGATTTCAAGGAAGATGCCTCTGGCTGCTGCCAGTTCAGCCTCTTCAAGGGTAATGAAGCCGGGATGGGCCAGAATATCAACGTGGGGACTGTTTAGAGCGGCCAGATTGGTGCCTTTTTCCACCGGTTCCACGATCGTCTCTCCGTGGACCACCACAATCCAGGCTCCCAGCTCTTTGGCTTTTTTGGCTGTCTCGGCGATCGCCTGAGCAGGAACATGGGTCAATTCAATCCCGGGGATGGCCAGGATTTTCCAGTAGTTGCGCGCCATGGCACAGACCTGAATGATTTCAGGGATAATCCGTTGCATATCCCCGACCGCGGCATGATCGGTCAAGGCGATCGTAGAGTAGCCGTTAACTACTGCCCGGCGGACCATTTCAATAGGCGAAAGGTCGCCGTCGCTTAACGAGGTGTGAGTATGAAAATCATGAACCATCTATCACCTTCCCGATTGAGAATAGCATACACTTATAGGGAGAGGCAAGCAGGGACAGACCGCTCACCCACAGCATCCTTTCAAGAATATTTTCTCAGGGTGCCATCTCAGATCAGCTTCATACCTGACCATACCCAGGAAATTTCCATCCCCGGTATAAGCCCTGCTGAACTGGCCGGGCTTGATATCGGAAGGACCGGTCCCCTGATCCAGTTTGGAGTCAATCGGAGAGCCGTGGCAAAGCAAACACTGCTGTTCTTTATTCACCACCAGTGCCGGAAAAGAAGCCAGGACATAGTCCGCTGGATAAAGGCACTGCTCTCCATTCCCCATCTGAAAAGATTCCTCGACTTCAGAAAGAGTTAAGGCGTCTTCGATGCTGAAGGGGCCCACTTTTGTCCGGACCAGGCTTTTCATTTGTGCTCCGCACCCCAGCCTCTCCCCGAGGTCGTGCGCCAGAGAGCGGATATAGGTCCCTTTGCCGCAAACTATCTCCAGAGTCACCACCGGCGGCTGCCAGTCGACTATCTCCAGGCTGTAGATATGCGCCGGGCGGCTTTTTCGCTCAACCTCAATGCCTGACCGGGCCAGACGGTAAAGGGGCTTCCCGCAGTATTTGACGGCACTGTACATCGGGGGAGTCTGTAATATTGTCCCCCGGAAAGCAGCCAGAGCTTCCTCGATGGTCTCCAGTTGAATATTGGAGGTATCTCCCGTCCGCACTACTCGACCAGTGACATCGTAGGTATCGGTGGCAATACCCAGTTCAACCTCTGACCGGTAGGTCTTGGTCTCATCAAACAGGTACTCTATCACTCGGGTGGCCTGTCCCAGGCAAACAGGTAAAACGCCTGTGGCAAGGGGGTCCAGTGTGCCGGCATGACCGGTGTGTTTTTCCCCTGTAATCCTTTTCACAGCCGCTACTACGCTGAATGAGGTCTTATTTTGCGGTTTATTGATATTGATTATGCCGTTCATTTTTCTTCGTCAGCAGGCGGCTTCTCACCGATAACCCGGTCCATATAAGCGAGGAGGTTGGCTCCCCGCTCGATAGAGCTGTCCCAGGAGAAATGCAGCTCGGGTATCCGCCTCATCTTCAGGCGTTTGGCCAGATTGCTGCGAAAAAACCCTGAAGAGTGACCAAGCGCTTCCAGGATTTCCTTTTTTCTCTCTTCTTCACAGACGCAGCTTACCAGGACTCTGGCATACCGCAAATCGGGAGTTGTCTCCACCGCATTGATAGAAATATATCCGCTAAGGCGTGGGTCTTTGGTCTCTCGCAGCAGCATATTGCTGATCTCGGCGCGAATAAGCTCATTCACTTTCTCGATTCTATGAGTCTGGGGCATAGCTGATCACCCCCTGTTTATATTCTAGTGCCTTCTGCCGGTTGGATGTCCGGCAGAGTGAAATTTCTTTGGATTTAATTAAAAGGTGGGCTGCGCTGTCGCTGCACCCACCCTGGAGAAAACGGCTTTCAACTGGCCGGATTTAACTGGATTTCTGTTTCTGGTAAGACTCCAGAATATCGCCGGTCTGAAAATCATTGAAGTCCTTAAGTCCAATACCGCATTCGAATCCGGTAGCAACTTCTCTGACATCATCTTTGAAACGTCGCAGGCTGGCGACAGTGGTGTCGGAAATCACTTTGCCTTTACGAATGACACGTACCGGCAGGTTCCGGCTGATTTTCCCTTCAGTAACATAACACCCGGCAACCTTGGCTCCTTTACCGGCCGAAAAGACCTGGCGTACCTCAGCATGACCTTCGATCACTTCGATTATGGTTGGTTCGAGGAGGCCTTTCAGCGCTTTTTCGACATCATCTATCAATCCGTAGATAACATTATAGACCCGGATATCGACATTCTTGGCATCAGCCAGGCGGCGGGCACCGATATCGACATCGGTATTAAAACCGATAATTAGCCCTCCGGAAGCCAGGGCTAACATAACGTCTCCCTCTGTAATCTTGCCCGTAGAACTATGAATGATCCTGACCTGGACCTCCGGAGTCGCCAGGCGCTCCAGAGAATTGCGGATAGGCTCGATACTTCCCTGGACATCGGTCTTCAATATGATATTAAGCTCTTTGACCTTGCCGGCCGAAATCTCATCATAAACGGTATCCAGCCGCATACCCCTGGCTTCGGGCTGCTTCTGCTTCAACTGACGCTCCTGCACGATAGAGCGTGCTTCAGCCTCGCTGCTGACTGCCATAATTGCATCTCCAACCTGGGGCACCTCATTCAATCCCAGTAACTCAACCGGGGTAGCCGGTTCGGCTTTTCTGACCTGCTTGCGCTTGTCATTAAACATCGCTTTGATCTTTCCCCAGGTGGTCCCCACCACCACTATATCGCCAGTCCTTAAGGTACCATTCTGGACCAGGACCGTAGCCAGCGGCCCACGGCTTTTATCCATCTCGGCTTCAATAACTACACCGACGGCCGGTTTTGAAGGATTAGCTTTGAGGTCTTCGATCTCAGCCACCAGTAAAATGTTTTCCAGTAAGTCCTGGATACCTTTCTTTTCCTTGGCGGAAACCGGAACGGCGATAGTATCTCCACCCCAGTCCTCCACCACCAGTCCATTGGTCGCCAGTTGCTGCTTCACCAGGTCTGGATTGACCCCCTCTTTATCGATCTTATTAATGGCCACTACAATAGGCACACCGGCGGCTTTAGCATGATTGATAGCTTCGATCGTCTGGGGCATAACGCCGTCATCAGCGGCCACAACCAGAACAGCTATATCCGTGACCTGGGCGCCGCGAGCCCGCATAGCCGTAAAGGCTTCGTGTCCGGGGGTATCCAGGAACGTCAGCTTTTTGCCGTCTATTTCGACCTGGTAGGCGCCGATATGCTGGGTGATTCCTCCTGCTTCTGAAGCCATGACGTTGGTCTGGCGAATAGCATCCAGCAAACGTGTCTTGCCGTGATCGACATGTCCCATAATGGTCACAACCGGCGGACGGGATTCAAGATCAGCGCCTCTCTCTTCTTTAACCTGTTTCTTGATTTTGCCGGCGGCGCTGGTACCCGTTTTTGCCCGGGCTTTGGGTTTGACGTCATAGCCGAAACCGTTGGCAACCAGAGCAGCGACTTCGTAATTGATTACCTGATTAACATTAGCCATGATGCCGTTGCGCATCAACTGCTTGACGGCTTCAATAGGACTTATACGCAAAAGATCAGCCAGCTCCTTGACGCTCAAAGAAGCAGGAAGCTCAACCAGGGGCGCTTTTTGAGTAGTGGAACGCTCACCTACTTTAATATCACCGGGCTTACCAACGTTTGCCACTAATCATTACTCCTTCCTATTTCAACCATCAGTACTCTATAACGCCTTTGCATAAATTTCAAGTTTTTCCCTATTCTCCGGCTTGATATTTGTCCGCAAAGCATAAGCCAGCTTTCCGGTATTAAGGGCGGTTTCCCAGCAAGCCGGGACCGGGCACAAATATGCTCCTCGACCGGATCTCTTGCCGGTCAGGTCCACCTCCACTCCAGTCTCTGGATTACAAACCAGGCGAACCATTTCCCGCTTGCCTCCGGTCTTGCGGCAGGCAATGCACGTCCGCTGGGGAATATGCCTCGCCGGAACGGCGGAAGATCTAGACTTCGTCATCCCCCTCTTCCTGTTTTCCTTTATTGGAATGGGAATACTTCTTCTTTTTCTTTCGCGGCTTGTCCTCAGAACGACCCGGCCGGTTGATGAATATATCTTCGGCAAAGCGGATCTGGGACTTGCCCAGGTCTCGCGGCTGCATTATGCGGCGCGGGATAAAGGTACTGCTAAGCACTGTTTCCGCTTCAGGTTCCTCAGCTTTAGCCCTTTCAGCTTCTTCTTGCTTCGGTTGGGCCTCTGCCAGAGTTTCTTCGAGCAGTTCTTCTTCCCCTCCAGCCAGTACCTCTTTCTCAGGCTCTGCTTGTTGCGATACCAGGACCTCTTCAGCAACAGCCTCTTCCGGTTTAGCGGCGGTTACAGCTTCCGCTTCTTCAACAGCCGCCGCAGCGGCTGCTACCGGCACCTCTGCCTTCACCTCTTCTACAGGAGGCGCTTTAGCAGCCTTCTCAGC
>CAZELW010000088.1:0-6712 GCA_964513135.1 uncultured Dehalococcoidales bacterium | reverse complement strand
GTCACTTATGTAAACTGCCCCCTCTTCAACGGTACCCGGCCTGGGGCCGATTTCGTCCATGTGGATAAGCAGACTGATACCTGACATATCCACGCCCTGAATGTGTCCCTCTTCAATTCTGTAGGTCGTCAAGCAAGAGCAAGCATGGGGCATTTCTCGATCAAACTGAAGTCCGCACTGGCCGTCCAGAGCACGGCAGCACTCGTAGAAAGTACCTTTCAGTTTCCAGCCCTTTTTATCTGCCATATTATTCCCTCCTTATTCAGTCAAGTAATATCCTGGCGATTTGTTCCAGGTGATAATCATCATCTCCAAGAGTGATCTCGGCGGCCTTGGCGCGCCGGTAATATAACGGCAGGTCATGGTCGATAATAATCGAGACTCCGCCCTGGACCTGTATTCCGGAGCTGGTGATCCGGGTGTAACATTCATTGGCCCTGTACTTGGCCATAGATACCTCGATGTCGCAGGGAAGCCCCTGGCTGATATTCCAGGCCGCTTCATAAGTGAGTACCCGGGTGGATTCCAGCGTCACAAACATATCGGCACAGACATGCTGGATGGCCTGATGACTTCCCAAAGGCCGGCGGAATGTGACCCTTTCTCTGGCGTATGCAACAGTCATATCGATGACTTTTTGCGCCCCGCCGATCATTTCGGCGCACTGGGCTACAGTCAACAACGGCATGAACCGTTTACAGATATATTCCCAGCCTTTATCTAATTCTCCCAGGATATTCCCGGCGGGTACCGCCACATTGTTTAACTGAACCTCATATTGTTTATCCCGCCCCATAGTTTTTAACGGCACGTATGTAATGCCGTCGCTTTTTGCATCGATGATGAAGTTGGTTACGCCGTCGACGCCTGAATCTTCATTCGTTCTGGCAGCGCATATCAAATAATCGGCCAAATGGGCCATGGGAACGAATAATTTCGTTCCGCTGACACGATAACCGCCGTTTTGGGCAACCGCACGGGTGGACATTGACCTGTCCGGGCAGCGCATCGAGGGCTCGGTTAATGCGAGGCTAACGATAATATCACCATTAGAAATCCCCGGGAGGAAGGCAGCTTTTTGCTCCTCGCTGCCGCATTCAAGAATAAAGATACCAGCCATAACAGTGGGGGATAAGGGGCAGGGTAACAGCGCACGGCCCGTTTCTTCGAGCAGAATGACCAGGTCCAGAAATGACCCTCCACCACCATTATATCGTTCAGGGAAAACCAGACCCTGCCAGCCCAGGCAGGCCATTTTTTGCCAGAGTTGCGGCGGGTAGCCTTTCTCATCGGCAGTCATTTCCCTGACCAGTGAAGACGGACATTCACTTTCCAGGAAATCACGGGCCGTCTTTCTCAGCATTTTCTGCTCTTCAGTTAAATTAAAATCCATTCCGGCAGCCTCTAATAACCGTGATATTGGGGCAAACCCAGCAAATGATGGGCGATAAAATTTTTCCGGGTCAACGGCCCGACCAACCCGAACAGGCAGAAGGCATTCAGCCGGTACATTTCTTCCAGCATGCCATTCAGTACCGCATATTTTGACCCACTTTGTAATTGACCGTAAGGTCCGAGGATGCATAATGCCAGATTGGGAAATTGGACCGCCAGACTGTCACGGACAAGGGATTCCACAGCTGCGGCGCCCAGAACATCACCGCCTTCGTCCTGGGCCCAGGCCATTTTATAACCCAGCAGACGTACGATCTCAATACCGGTGGCAATTTCGGCTATCTTACGTCGCACCGAAGGTTCCTGGCTGAGCAACCGTCCGTCCATCCTGGTAGTCTTAACGAAATCAATCAGCTTTTTCAGCATCTCCCGGAATACAACATAGAATACTCCGGGAGCCCTCTCCCAGTCACCCCACTCAAATTCCCGGAAGTAGTCCCAGCCCCGATTCAGGCCGCTTTCTTCGCCAAGAAGACTATCCCGGGAAACTCTTACATTATCAAAAAAAATCTCGTTTGTCCGACCGCCGCCGTCAGTCCACAGCGGCCTGATAGTGATGCCGGGCAGGTCCGGGGGGATAAGAAACATACTGATGCCCTTCTCCGGGGGGCTGTCAGTGTCCGTACGGGCCAATAACAGAAGGCGCGTGGTCCGGCCGTTAAGATGAGCATTGGAGCTGAACATCTTCTGTCCATTGATGACATAGTCATCGCCATCGCGGACAGCCCTCGTCTTTACCGAGGCGAGATCAGCGCCGGCGTCAGGTTCGGTAAAACTCTGGCAGAGTAAAATTATCTCTCCCCGGCATATCCGGGCCAGATATTCCTGCTTTTGCCGCTCTGTACCGTGTTTTGCGATAATGCTGCCCAGCCAGTTGTTATTACCGACACTGGTAACCGATATGGCTGCTCCCTGAGACTGCATTTGTTCATTGAAAATGACCTGGAAGGTGCTGCCGAGACCCCGGCCGCCGTACTCTTCAGGGAATGTAAGCCCCGCCCATCCTTTATCACAGACCTTCTGATAGAAGGAAAAGGAAAAATTAAACCTGGCATCATCGGGTACATCGGCCGGATCGGCCAAATCACCCTTCGGAGTCGTGGCACAGAACTCACGAATCTCAGCAATAAATTTCTGCTGTTCCGCATTAAATCCAAAATCCATAAATTATACAACCGCCGGAAAAGAGTGCTGCTGAATAAGGCATACTTGCAAGATGATCTAATTATATGACCTCTCCTGCTTCCTATCAATCCCCTATTTGTTCCGAAATTGAAACGATTTTCCGCTCCAATCACTACCTCTTCCCCGGTCATGAAAAACCTTCCCTGCTTTGCTATAATGCTGTTATGCTGATAGATGTTCACACTCACATATTCCCGCCGCATGTTAAAGAGAACCGGGACTCGTTTGCTGCGCGGGACCCGCTATTCAGGCTTCTTTATTCAGACCCCAAGGCCAGGATAATCACCGCCGACGAGCTTATTTCAAACATGGATGAGCACCAGGTCGATGTTTCGGTGGTCCTGAATATCGACTGGAGCACTCCTGACCTGTGCCATGAGACCAATGACTATATACTTGAATCGATGGCCCGGTTCCCTAACCGCCTGGCGGGGTTCTGCATGGTCAGGCTGGATTCACCCGATACATCCTTAAAAGAACTGGAACGCTGCCTGAAAAATGGCATTAAAGGCGTCGGAGAAGTCCGCCCATCTCCTGAGATGCTTTCGGAAGCCGAGCGTATTCAGCCATTAATACAGGAAATCATAGACCGCGGGCTGGTCCTCCTGACGCACTGCTCCGAACCGGTCGGGCATCTCTATGCAGGCAAAGGGGATATAACTCCGGAAATACTGTACCCGTTTATAAAACGGTATCCGGACCTGAAGCTGGTTTGCGGGCACTGGGGGGGCGGGCTGCCCTTCTACGCATTGATGCCGGAGGTAAAAAAGGCATTAGAGAATGTTTACTTCGATTCCGCCGCCTCTCCCTATTTATATAGTCCTGCGGTTTATGACCAGGTCGCCAAGCTGGTTGGCCATGATAAAATCCTTTTCGGAACCGACTACCCCCTCATTTCTCCGGCCAGATATCTAAAAGAAATCGCATCGGCGGGCCTTGCGGAAGATGTCAGGGCAAAACTGCTTTGCGAAAACGCCCGCCGGCTGCTGGGGCTATATTAAAGGACAATCGCTACAGGATAAAATGAAGTATGGAACAGATACGTTCTTTCGTTGCCGTTGAATTACCTGAAAACGTTAAATCAGGCTTGCGGGCGCTCCAGGAATCGTTGAAGTCCGCCGCTCCAACCTGCGCAAAGTGGGTCGATCCTGAAAGCATCCACCTGACCCTGAAATTCCTGGGTAATGTCGATACCGGCAAGATTGACTCCATTATCCAGGCCTTGAACAAGGCCGCCTGTACAGTTCCTCCTTTTCGCCTGGAGCTTAAGGGGCTGGGGGCCTTTCCCGACCTGAGAAGGATACAGGTGGTGTGGGTGGGGCTCGCCGGAGACCTGGAGAAACTACAGGCGCTGCAACAACAGGTTGAGTCCGGTCTGGCGTCTCTGGGATTTCCTCCGGAAGGCCGCCGTTTTGTTCCTCACCTGACTTTAGCCCGCATGCGCGAAACGGTATCTCCAATGGAACGAAAAGCCCTGAGCGAATCACTCTCTGGAATAAAAATGGACACCAATTTGACCATACCGGTCGACTGCATCAGCCTGATGCGCAGCCAGTTGACCCGATCGGGCGCGATCTATTCATGCTTAAGTACGGTTAAGCTAAAGTCCTCTTGCCAATAGCTTATTTTTTGTTGTATACTGCATTAACATTAAACAAGCTGGTAGGGAGGTGGATCTTTGGAACCTAATAACAATTTCCCTAAATGTCAAAAATGCAAGGCTGGGGACCTGGTTCCTCTGTCTGATTTCGGCAGTCAGGGAGCTGCTATTCAATATAAGGCCTGGGTTTGCACAAATCCGGATTGCGGATTCAATCTGAAAATTCGTAACGGCGACGTCTATATATATGAGCCTATCAACAATGGGGCCCATTCCGTCCGCGTTCATTAGCTCTTCAATTTCCGAATCTGATATATAAATAAACAGGGGAAAGAAGTGCTTCCTCAACTTTCTACTATCAAGAGGGCAGCACTGGACCTATTTTTCCCGCAGAGGTGTTTAGGCTGCGGGGAGGAAGGTATCCTGCTTTGTCGCCTTTGCCAGAGGTCGATGCTTCGTATTATACCCCCTGTTTGTCCCCGCTGCGGCAAGCCTCAACCAAGCGGTATTCTATGTCCCGTCTGTATTGGCCGACAGACAGCGATAGACGGCATCCGTTCTCCTTTTAAGTTTCACGGAGTTATGCGCGAAGCTGTGCACCAGTTCAAATACCGCAACCTGAGAAGCCTGGCCGGACCGTTGGCGGGCCTGCTCAAGGACTACATTGAGGCCAATCCTTTGCCCGGTGATACACTGGCGCCGGTTCCGCTGCACCCTCTAAGATTCAGGGAAAGAGGCTATAACCAGGCTTATTTGCTGGCCCGCGAGCTTGGAAAGATGATCGGTCTGCCCGTCATCGGCGACTGTTTAACGCGCGTTAAGCACAGTCAGCCTCAGGTAAAAACCCTCTCCGCAGACGAACGAAGACGTAACGTCAGCCTGGCCTTTTCCTGCAATGACTCCCGGGCCAGAGACAGGAAGATTATACTGATAGATGATGTTTCGACATCCGGCGCCACGCTGGAAGCCTGCGCTGCGGCCCTTAAATCAGCCGGGGCCGCATCTGTCTGGGGGCTAGTAGTGGCGAGAGAAATATAATGATATTAGGAGGTAGAATATATGGATATACAAATTACCGGCAAGAACCTGGAAATTACGCCCACAGTACGTAGCTATATCAACAAAAAACTGGGAAAAGTAGACCGTTATCTCAATAACATCCTTTCCTTCGAGGTTGTCGCAACTGAAGAGGGAGCCAGGGACCCCGACCAGCGGTTCGTAGTCCAGGCGACGGTCAATAACAAAGGCACCTGGCTTCGCGGCGAAGAGAGGGGACAGGACCTGTATACCGCTGTTGACAAGGTGGCCGAGGTGCTTGAACGGCAGATTGAGCATTATAAGGGCAAGCTCCCTTACGCCAGGAAGCGGTCGGCCCCATCCATCAGGACCAGTACCACGGAGGTGATCTCGGCTATTGAAGAGGAGGCCGAATCGGAGCCCAAAGTAGTGAGAACCAAAAAGTTTTTCGTTAAACCGATGTCAGTCGATGAAGCCGTCGACCAGATGGAACTGCTGGGACACGATTTCTTCCTGTTCTTTAACCCTGATGTTGACAACCTTAACCTGATATACCGGCGTAAAGACGGAAATTACGGGATAATAGAGCCCTCCATGAAATAGGAATCCCTTCTTTTTATACTTATATAAGCCAATCCAAAATCTCCCTCCCCGGCAACGGGGAGGGAGACTTTACTAACCGCAAGCAATGGTGAGGACCGCATCAACAGCATGGGACAATCTTCTCGGAAACGACAGCAAATTTAAAGGAGTATGGATTTAATGACTTTGGAAGATGGACTATATTACTGCATTTTTAATACATCTGCCGGATGGATCGGGCTGGCAGGCTCGGATAAAGGCCTTGTGCGGACTACCCTGCCGTTGCCTTCGGAAGACCTGGCAGCAGAAGGCCTCAGTCGGGGCGGCCGCCTGGCATCCTGCGTACCGGACCGCTTTGCCGCTCTTGCCGAAAAATACCGGAGGTATTTCGCCGGTGAGAAGGTAGATTTCACGGATGGGCTGGATCTCTCGCGGGCGACGCCTTTTGAAAAAACCGTCTGGGAAGCTACCATCAGCATTCCATACGGGGAGACCCGCAGCTACGGCTGGGTGGCCCGTCAGATCGGTAAACCCGCGGCATTCCGGGCGGTGGGAGGGGCGCTGGGCAGAAATCCTCTGCCGATTATCGTTCCCTGTCACCGGGTGGTTGCCAGCGACAACACCCTGAGGGGATTCACCGGAGGACTGGAAATCAAGAGGTTTCTGCTTCGCCTGGAAGCGGGACAATAGATCAGGAACTGGCCTTCAGCTTCGCTGCTACCAGGTCCGTCTCGCATTGGTCTATCAGGCCTTCACCGGCGAAGCTGTAGAACCGGTCATCGCCGATAATGATATGGTCGAGCACCTTAATTTGCATGACGGCGCCGGCGTAGACCATGTTCCGCGTCAACTCTTTATCGGCGCTGCTGGGGG
>CAZELW010000087.1:6361-6758 GCA_964513135.1 uncultured Dehalococcoidales bacterium | reverse complement strand
ATTCCCAGGGGAGCGTCAGGCGGCAGGACCAGGATCCCTTCGTGGTTAGCGGATAACCCCAGCTCCATCTCGGAGCAAATCATGCCGCGGGATTCGACTCCCCGGATCCTGGCGGGCTTCAACTGGATAGTTTGACCGGTATGACCGTCTTTCAATACAGCGCCTACTGAGGCAAAAGCGATCTTATCGCCGATAGTCAAGTTAGGGGCACCGCAGACCACCGTTTGCTGGCCTTCGCCGGTCTCGACAGTCGCCAGCCGCAGCCGATCGGCATTGGGGTGCGGGTTGATCGCCGTTATCTGTCCTATTGTTACATTCTCCCATCCACCCCCCTGCACTTCGACGGCCTTAACTTCGCTTCCTGCCATGGTCAGACGCTCGGCCAGCTCTTCCGGAG
>CAZELW010000087.1:0-6351 GCA_964513135.1 uncultured Dehalococcoidales bacterium | reverse complement strand
TCTTATGCCTCAGAACTGTTTAAGAAATCTAAGATCGCCGCTATAGAATAAGCGGATATCATCGATCCCGTAACGCACCATTGGTATGCGCTCGACTCCCAGCCCGAAAGCAAAGCTCTGGTACTCTTCCGGGTCAAGACCGGCGCAGCGCAGCACCTCGGGATGAGTCATGCCTGCTCCCCCGATTTCAATCCAGCCGGAACTGCCGCACAAACGGCAGCCGCCGCCATGACAGATGGCACATTCCACGGCAATTTCAACGCCCGGCTCGACGAATGGGAAGAAATCACAGCGAAAGCGGACTCTCCGGCCTTCACCGAAAAACCGCTGGACGAATTCATATAAGGTGCCTTTCAAGTCAGCCAGGGTGATGTTTTTACCAGCCGCTACCCCATCAATCTGGTGGAACATAGAAGTGTGGGTGGCATCGCTGGCTTCATACCGATAGACTTTGCCCGGGCTGAGGACCCGGATGGGCGGTTTCATGCTGGCCAGAGCGCGAGCGCTGACACTGGTAGTATGGGTCCGCAGGAGCATAGGCCGTTTGCCATTTTCATCGGTATAATCAATCCAGGATGAAGACATGTTATCCCGCGATGGGTGGCCTTCCGGAATATTCAGGGCATCGAAATTGAAATATTCCAGCTCGACTTCCGGACCGTCCATGATCTGGAATCCCATAGTGCTGAAGATATGACTGATCTCCCGGATAGTCCGGGTTATCAGGTGCAGGTGTCCTATCGGCGGACGGCGCCCCGGCAGCGTAATATCCACAGTCTCTTTGACAGCCTCGGCCAGTATCAGGGCTTCCCTCAAGCTCTGCTCTTTTTGTTTAAACATCTGTTCAAGGCGAATTTTTAATTCGTTGGCAGCGGAGCCCACGGTCTTTCTTTCTTCCACCGAAAGGCCGGCCAGACCTCGCAGCACCTGCGTCAACTCGCTCTTTTTACCAAGGTAACGGACCCTCCAGGCTTCCAAACCGGAGGCTTCAGTAGTCTGGTCGAGCTCGTTTTGAGCCCTGTTTTGCATCTCTTTTAGCTGATCTAACATCTTCTTACCAGCCTGTATTTTCCCTTAAACAAATTATATCCCTCTCCCGCAATTCTGGGAGAGGGACGATACTAATGACCGCTGGCAGCTCTATCTAGCTATTTGGCTTTAACAACGGTCTTGACCATCTCGGTAAAAGCGCCCGGATCCCTGACAGCCAGATCGGCTAACATCTTGCGGTTCAACTCGACTCCGGCCGCATCCATGGAATAGATCAGCTCGCTGTAGCTGGTTCCATTGGCGCGAGCCGCGGCATTTATACGGGTAATCCAGAGCCTCCTCATATCGCCCTTTCTCTCACGGCGGTGAAAATAGGCATAGCTCAGGGAATGAATCATCGCCTCATGCGCCCGACGAGCCAGCTTATGCCGCGAAGCCCTCTGGCCTTTTGTCAATTCCAGTATTTTTTTATGCCGGCGGCGTGATACGATACCTCTCTTTACGCGTGCCACAGTATTAACCCCCTGTTTTTCAAGTTAAATAATCCAGATTTGCAAACGAATCCCACCATTCAACTGTATATCGAATCAGAAACTACGGAAAGCGGATAAGATCCTTGAACCCGTATCTCCCGGAACCGGAGAGCTGAACCTGGAATTCAATACATTAATATAATTATGCAGCTATCGAATGTACTTTGCTCCGTAAGGCAATAATGCTTTCAATCTATCTTTTTCAGCACGACTCGCCGGGATCATCTCATCCAGCAATCGCTTGGCATCTTTTGATCTGTTGCGTCTCAAATGGCTTTTCCCGCCCTTGGTCCGCAGGACTTTACCAGTACCGGTAGCATGGAAGCGGTCTTGCGCCCCCTTATGAGTTTTCATTTTATACAATTTAGGCATTTGCAGATTCCTTTACTTTTTCTCCTTTTTCCCCTTTGGCTTTAGCCGGCTGGTCAACGGCTGACTTCTCCGGCCCTGATGCCGCGGTTTTGGCCGACTGCCCCGCGGTTGCTTTTCCCTGCTGGCTGGAAAGAGGAGTCAGTATCATAAACATCCTGGAGCCTTCCATCATCGGCTGTCTCTCAATCGAAACAGTCCCTTTCAGGACCTCCATCATCTTTTCCAACAAACGCCAGCCCAGGCTGGCATGAGTTATTTCCCTACCACGGAACATAATGGTGATTTTAACTTTATCTCCGTCCTGGAGCAGTTTTTTAACTGACCGGACTTTGGCATCAAAATCATGGTCACTTATCTTGGGTCTTAAGCGGATTTCCCTCAGAATAGATGTCTTCTGACTCTTCCGCATTTCACGTTCTTTTTTTGCCTGCTCGTATTTGAATTTACCGTAATCCATTAAACGGCAGACCGGAGGGACCGCAGTCGGAGCGACTTCGACCAGGTCATAGCTTTTTTTCTTGGCTAACTCCAGTGCCTGGTACAGCGGCATGACGCCTAACTGTTCTCCTTTATCCCCCACTAAACGGCATTCTCTGGCTTTGATCCCTTCGTTAACCCTCAGTTTCTTAATTATATGCTGTTTACCTCCTGTTTATTCAGTTACGAGCATGAAATATAACATATTCTAACATACTAATCAATTATAATTCAAAATCCTTTACTTTGTCAGATATGGTCTTTAACAGCCTTTCTTTGAATTGAACAAAGGGCATCGCAGGCAACTGGTCTCCCGTGCGCAAGCGCACAGAGACTGTAGAATCCGTGACCTCTTTGTTACCCACGATCAACATGCAGGGCGTTTTTTCCAGTTGAGCCTGGCGGATCTTCTGGTTCATCCTCTCCGGTCGGTCATCTACTTCTGCCCTTATGTCCAGGGATCTCAAATCCGCTGCCAGACTCCGGGCATATTCCAGATGCTGATCGGCAACCGGGATAATAACAGCCTGGACAGGCGAAAGCCAGACCGGAAAAGCACCGGCATAATGCTCGATAAGAAAAGCCATGGTCCTTTCAATAGCGCCGATCGAGGAGCGGTGAATAACAATCGGCTCCTTCTCTTTCCCGTCGCTGTCAATATAGGTAAGCTGAAAGCGCTTCGGCATGACGAAATCATACTGCACAGTAAAAACCGTATCTTCTTTACCGGCAAAGTTCCTCATTTGAATATCTATCTTAGGACCGTAAAAAGCAGCTTCATTTTCGGCCTCGAAGTAATTGGCTTTTCTTTGTATCAGGACCTGACGCAAAACATTTTCAGCATAATCCCAGGCTTCATCGTCTTTATAGTACTTTTTCTCCTCTTTGCGGTCTCCCAGGGATAAACGGTAGCGGTAGTTATCTCCTGTATTCAGTCCCAGGGTATTAGCCATGAGCTCAATCAAGTCCAGGACCGTATTCAGCTCGCCTGTCGCCTGGTCTTTCTGGCAGATGATATGAGAGTCGGCCAGGCAAAATGTGCGGACCCTGATCAGCCCGGTTAGTTCTCCTGATTTTTCGTATCGGAACTGTTTGGCCAGCTCGGCAATCCTGAAAGGAAGGTCCTTGTAAGACCGGGGCTTACTGGCATAATACACAAAATGATGCGGGCAGGTCATAGGCCGGAGCATCAGCTCTTCTTCATCAACCTTCATAACCGGATACATAGTATCTTTATAATAGGGATAATGACCGGAGGTCCTGTACAATTCGAGATTGGCCAGATCAGGGGTATAGACATGTTTATACCCTCTCTTGATCTCCTCGTCCACTACAAAACGCTCCAGAATCCGGCGGATAACAGACCCCTTTTCGGTGAAAATGGGCAGGCCTTTGCCTACCAGGTCTGAGAATACGAAAAGATCCAGGTCCTTGCCGATCTTTCTGTGGTCTCTCTTCTTGATTTCTTCCTGGATTAAAATGTATTCATCAAGGTCTTTTTTAGACAGAAAAGCCAGGCCATAGACTCTCTGGAGCATCGGGTTCTTTTCCGATCCTCTCCAATATGCTCCGGCGATCTTGTCCAGTTTAAAGGCATTGACAGGAATCTCCCGGGTAGAGCGGACGTGCGGGCCGGCGCATAAATCTGTAAAATCTCCGGACCGGTATATGGTTATTTCCCCGTCCTTCAACTCTCCTATCAGTTCCAGCTTATAAGGCTGGTCCTTGAATAATTGTATTGCCTCATCTTTTGATATATTTTCCCGGATAAAAACCTGGTCTTTTTTGATAAGCTCCCGCATCTTCTCTTCGATCACCGGCAGGTCCTCCGGAGTCAGGGGGCGTGGCAATTCGAAATCATAATAAAACCCGTTATCAATAGCCGGACCAATGCCGAACCTGACGCCAGGGAATAATAACTGCACCGCTTCAGCCATAATATGACTGAGAGAATGCCTCATTGTATCCAGCCTGTCACTGGCTGCCGATTTATCCTCGTTAGAGCACATAGGTCCAATCCTTTTTCAATAAAAAATAAAGCCCCGGATTACCGGGTTAAAGCCTAGTAAATTATAACAACCCAAAAATGGAAGTGCAATCTGTTTTTTATGTAATTTTCTTTTTCCGTCTAATTTATGAGCAATTATAAGCAAATTTCCATTTCACCCTACGCCGGTTTCGTGATAAAACCACACGAAAATCTTCATAGAATAAATATTACAGGCGGAAGGCTTTCCGCTAAAAGGCAAGAAACGGGAGGTTATACCATGGAAAGAGGTGAAAATACATCCAGGGCCCACACGCCATTGATGCCCAAGGTGGTATCCATTATTTCCCTGACAAAAAACAATGTTATTAACGTAGTTGGAGAAGATCTGGGAAAGATAGAAGACGTGATGGTCGACCTGAAAACCGGAAAGATAGTCTATGTCGTGATTTCTGCCGGCGGCTCGCTACTCCGAGAGGGCCAGTTTTACGCAATCCCCTGGGAAGCAATGGAGGTTTCGCTGCACGATAAAAAATTAATTCTCAATGTTTCAAAGGAAACGATGGCGAATGCCCCGAGCTTTAGTAAAAATGAGTGGCCCGATCAGTCCGACCTGAGTTGGATGGATGAAATCTATTCCTATTACGGGCACGAGCCTTCCTGGAAAACCGCCAAAGCAACAAAGGAAGCCGGGACGCGCGGATAAACCGCCTTATTTTCAACCTGTTTCTGACCCTTGACAGCGGCCGCACTGTCGGTTATTATGCCATATATACCTAGATTATCTATGTACTTTGACGTTCTAGGTAGGTTCTCTATCTTTATTAAGCGATGGGGAAACGCATATTTCCCTTAGAAAGTTAATAACTTTGCGCAGAATAAAGGAGGGCCCATGCCGGAAGTTGCCATATTGACCGACACTGTTAGCTGCCTGCCGGAAGAACTGGTGAAAGAATACCATATTAATATTATCCCCGTAGGGCTGGCGATCAATCGGAAAATCTATCTGGATACCGAGATCACCAACGAGGAATACTGGAAGCTTTTTTATCAGACGCAGGAACCGGATACTACCACTGCCGCTAACCCCTCTGACAACGAAAAAATATTTACCGCCCTGGCCGCAAAGACAGATAGCATCTGCTGCATTCCCGTGTCGACGCAGTTGAGCGCTACCGGCAGTATGGCTGCCCAGGCCAGGGAAGCCGTATTACAAAAATTCCCTTCTTTAAAAATTGAAATAGTAGACAGCAAGACGGCTACCGGCGCCGAGGGGTTTATCGTATTGGAAGCAGCTCGGGCGGCAGCCGCCGGAAAAAGCCTGTCGGAAGTAGTCGCCACTGCCCAGGACATGGTCAGCAGAGTTAAATTCCTGTGTGCCATGCAAACCCTGAAATACGTGGTGAGAAGCGGGCGGGCCCCCAAGTCAGCCCTGATCGGAGACTGGTTGAAAGTGAAGCCGATACTGGGGATGGTAAGCGGGACCGGGCTGGTGGAAAACCTGGGAAGGGCCCGGGGGATGGATAAGGCCATTGCCAGAATGGTTGATATGGTCAAAGACTATGCTGACACCAGCAAGCCTCTGCATTTAATGGTCCATTATTCCGATGATAAAACGCTGGGAGAAAAAATCAAGGAGACCATGCTTTCACGCTACAATTGCCGTGAGGTATATTTCACCCCCTATACGCCGGTTATGACATCGCAAACCGGTCCGGTAGTCGCGGTAGCATTTTATACCGATAGATAAACAGGTTATTTATTGACTATCAATCTCAGTTGATAGGTCTCTATCTCTGTCCCTGCTTCGGGATAAGGCTGAACATCGAACAGGATTTCGTACCCGGCGAAATCCGTGCTCGCATACTCAGGAGAAGCGCCGGACTTGACGAGAGTCTTGCGATATTTTGAATCGCGATAGGCGACCTCGATTTCAGCAGTAACCTAGATCGGAAGAGCGTCGTGTAGGGAAAGAGTGTAGGATAGGGTGTA
>CAZELW010000086.1:0-6782 GCA_964513135.1 uncultured Dehalococcoidales bacterium | reverse complement strand
TAAGGAAGTCTTTGCAGGCCGAAGCATGACACCATTATAGGGCTCCAGCATGACAGAGAGACGAGGCCTGGATTCTCCATGTCATGCATGGAATGACGGACAAATTGAGCAGGATTAAATTTGGAGCTAATCATTAATTTCATCATTAACCAGTCTGGAAGCCCCACTGACACTGACTTTACTCAGAATCGGATTGCCCCGATAGTGGAGAGAAGAAGCCCCGGACAAATCCACACTAAGGGTCTTCGAGGTGTAAATGGTAACCTGACTGGCCCCACTGACGCTGGCGGTAACATCCTGCATCTGGAATTCGGGCGATCTCAGGTGGCTGGCCCCGGAGATTTCGAGGTTGCTGGTCCCGGCAGAACCGATTAACTCACACCGGCTGGCACCGGCCATCTCAATCCTGGTATCTTGCGCTCGAAGGTTTCCTGACAGCCGGCTGGCGCCGGAAACTTCTATCTGGGTCTTACCGGTTTCCATGTCTATTTCTAACTGGCTGGCTCCGGACTGATCCAACTGGAATTCGCCGGTTGATCTAAAACCCCGGGCGCTGCCTCTGCTGGCTCCGGATACCACCAGTTTGCTCAACACGGGGAGCGTGACCGCTGCTTTTATGCTGGCATTGGTATTAGTACCCGGCTTGAGGCGGATTTCCAGGGTATTCCCGGACTGGCGAATATCCAGTTGCGAAAAGATGCTTTCCTGGGCCGTTATGGACAGGCTGTATGATTCGGACTGATTGATTTCGAACTCAATAGCGTTGCTTATATCTATACTGTTGAACCCCTGATTCGGATAATCTCTGGTTTCCACCGGCCCGGTGGCAGGAAAATAGCCTATACTGAAACATCCCGCCAGCGGCAAGCACAAAGCGATAACTAAAGCGACTATCAATATACTTTTTTTACTCATCTACCCCTCCAATCCATGGGCCTGAAAATTTTTATTGTCAGTTGAACACGATGAATGCAGAGCGCGGTTTTTACAATCGGAGACGGATTCATTTATTTTACCGCAGCGCAAGCAATACCGGTAAGGCTTACTGTAACATATATCGATGTATGCGTGTCCCTGAAACAAGCAGTGCGCCATCTGAATAATCCACATCATGAACCTCCGGTTTCATTTGCTAGTTCTAATTATAAAGTAAGAATTTCCGGAATGAGCCATGCATAGGATCGGATTGTGGGTGGGACAACCGGCGAGTATATAACCTGGCCATTTGGTCAGGTTATATCAGGTAATAGACTATCTTTCAAATTGACTATTGATCAGTCAGCCTGTACGATTTAGAAAGAATGCGTTTTGGAGACTATGGAGAGAAAACGATATGCTCAAAAAGTACAGCGTCATGTCCGGACTACTACTGGTATTGATTGTCGTGAATTTACTGACAGGATGCCGCAACACTGCCGAAAGCAAGCTGGAACCGGTGACTCTTCAGGTCAACTGGTATCATGCAGTAGAATTCGCAGGCTACTATATGGCTGAGTCGAAGGGTTTTTACCATGACGCTAATCTGGATGTAAAAATTATTGAAGGCGGTCCCAGCGTCCAGGCCCGGAATTTAATCCTGGATGGAAGAGCTGATTTCGCGATCGCTTCCTTTGATGAGCAGAAAGACCTGCTGGCGGAAGGCAAACCTTCAGTGGCCGTGATGGCTGTTTTCCAGATCCCGCCGATGGTAATGTTTTCTCTGGCGGATTCAGGCATAAAAGAACCCAGGGACCTGATCGGTAAAAGGATCGGGATTAAAAATGACTACTGGAGGGAGGTTTTCCGGAAGACTCTGACCAATGCCGGCATCGATTTGTCCGGGGTGGTTGAAGTAGATGTTCCCCCGGATGCCCAGACAATGCTATATAATCGTGAAGTGGATGTCTGGATGGGGTATGCCCATGACGAGCCCGTCCGGGCTGAAGCGGCCGGATATCAGGTCGTCAATATCTACCCGGCCGATTACGGCGTGGGAGGATACGAAGGCCTGCTGTTGACCAACGCGTCCACCATATCTCAGAGAGGCGATATGGTAGATCGTTTTGTCAAGGCCAGCCAGCAAGGCCTGCAATATGCTCTGGAACATCCGGATGAGACAGCCCAGGAAATGACCCGGTGGAAAGAAGGTGAGAGCCTGGACTATTACAAGATGGCCATCAGGGCATTAATCCCTCTGGTAGATGTCCCTCAGGCCAGTGTCGGTTATATTGATGCGGTACGCTGGGAGCAGTTGATGGGCCCGTCCTATAATACTGAAACACCGGGGTATACCATGCAGTTCCTGACGAGCGACCGGTAAAGGTAATGCCGGATTTTGCCCGGTCCTGTCCGGCTGCCGGCAATAACAGGCCGATTGAATGAGCGATCCAACACTATGAACGAAAAAATTGGAGCGGGTAGAACAATAAGTCGTTCCGGCACTTTCACCGGGAGAATCAGGCGCATTACATCTGCGGTGAGGTTCAACACAATTCGCGCCCGGCTGACCATAGCCTCCATAGTGATGGTGCTGTTAGCTGTGATCGCTATCAGCAGTGTATCGTTTGTGGTGGGAGTCAGGGAAGGAAGACAGCGCGTAATTGATCAGCTTGAGTCCGTGGTTACCCTGAAGCAGGCGGAAATGAGGTCATGGGTGAACGGAATAAGCATCAACCTGGATATCGTGACCTCAGACTACGGGGAACTGAATGATATTTTGACTCTGACTGACGAATCCGCAAGTGCCGAAGACAAGCGAACCGCTTACGACAGGTTGTATTCCCGATTTAACTGGGCTGTCGACAGCATGGGGCTTTTTGACGAACTGTTTCTTATGGACACCAGCGGACGAGTGGTACTGTCTACCAGCCAGTCTCATGTGAATGAGAAGCATAGCATTTATGACTATTTTATCGAGGGACAAAAAGGACTGTTTATCCAGCAGCCTTCATATTCTCTTTTCCTGAAAAGGATGGGGGTGGTCGCTTCTGCTCCGGTTACCAATAATGGAATACTCCTGGGAGTAATAGCCGGCCGGGCCAGTCTGCAAAGTCTGAATGATATCATGATTGAACGCGCCGGCCTGGGCGATACCGGCGAGACCTACCTGGTAGGATCGAACCATCGGTTATTGACTGATCTGCGTGATAAGTCTTATACAATCCCGGTAACATATGTCCGGACCATGGGAGCAACGGCGGCCATCGATCAACACTTGAATGGGTCCGCGAGATATAAAAATTACAGCGGGGAGAATGTCATCGGGGTCTACCGCTGGCTTCCCGAACTAAAAGTAGCCCTTCTAGCAGAACAGGAGGAAGGGGAAGCCCTGAGCGCAACCACCCTGGCTCTGATGATCACCGGTCTCGTCTCCCTGGCAGCGTTGATACTGGTAATAATAGCGGCCACCTACCTGACCCGGAGTATTGTCAGGCCGCTGGGCGAGATGGCTTCCACGGCAAAATTGATAGCCGAAGGGGACCTGGACAGAACGGCCAGGATTGAAAGAGACGATGAGGTGGGGGTTGTCGCCAGCGCGTTTAACAGTATGACTGCCCGCCTGCGCGATCTCGTGCGCAGCCTGGAAAGAAGAACCGACCATCTAAAAGCCATCAATGATACCGGGCGTCACCTAAGCTCCATCCTGCATTTAAATGAACTTTTGCCTTATGTGGCATCTTCTCTTCAGAAAAGCTTCAACTATCATAACGTGGGGATTATACTGGTAGACCAGAAAACAGGTTCGCTGTCGCTCAGGTCCCATGCCGGGGCCTATGAAGGCGGGCAGGATGTCGCCAAAGGGACATTCGACGCTAAAAGCATTGTCAGTACGGTAGCGCAAACCGGGCAAGCCCTGGTGATTAATGATGTTTTAAACGATCCGCAGTACCATTCCGAAGGGGCCGGCAACACACGCGCCGAGCTAGTGGTGCCTATCAAGATAACCGGCAGATTAGTCGGCATCCTGGATATCGAAGAAGACCACACCGATGCTTTCGATGACCTGGACGTTTTCACTGCTCAGACCCTGGCCGATCAACTGGCTGTGGCGATAGAAAACGCTCATCTGTATGAACAGGCCGAAGAACTGGCTACGCTGAAAGAACGGCAGCGTTTGGCCCGGGACCTGCATGATGCGGTCAGCCAGACTTTGTTCTCCGCCAGCCTGATTGCCGAAGTCCTGCCGAGACTCTGGGAACGTAATCCGGATGAAGGGAAAAGGCGGCTGGATGAAATCCGCATGTTAACCCGCGGAGCGCTGGCTGAAATGCGGACGCTGTTACTGGAGCTGCGGCCGGCTGCCCTGGCTGATGCCAATCTCGGCGATCTACTCCGACTGCTGGGCGATTCCGTCACGGGCAGATCCAGGATACCGGTAACGGTTAGCATTGACGGAGATTGCCCTCAGTCGGTCGACATAAAAGTGGCGCTGTACCGCATCTCGCAGGAAGCATTAAACAATGTGGCCAAACATTCCGGGGCTACCCGGGCCGACCTGATTTTACATTGCTGGCCGGATAAGATAGAGTTAATAATTAGGGACAACGGTAAGGGCTTTGATTTAAATTCCGTATCGTCTGTCAGCCTGGGACTGGGGATTATGAGGGAGAGGGCCAAAAATATCGGCGCAGCCATAAAAATTGAAAGCAGCCCCGGCAAAGGGACCTCTGTAACCGTTGTGAGGGAGAGTATTCAGGAGGATAAGGGCCAATGACGGAGTCAACGCAGATAAAGGTATTGCTGGTTGATGACCATGCTGTTGTTCGCAGCGGGCTGGGAGCTGTTCTTTTATCTTATGATGACATGCTGTTGATTGGGGAGGCCGGGAACGGGGAGGAAGCCATTCGTTGTTGCGAAAAAACTCAACCCGATATAGTCCTGATGGACCTCCTGATGCCGGTAATGGACGGTGTGGCCGCGACAGAAGTGATCCATAAGAGATGGCCGAATATAAATATTATCGCCCTGACCAGTTTTAAAGAGAAAGAAATGGTCGAAGGCGCCCTGAAAGCCGGAGCGTTGAGCTATTTGCTCAAGAATGTCTCAGCCGAAGAGCTTGTTACAGCCATCCGGGGCGCAGTCTCCGGTCAGCCGAGACTGTCTCCCGAGGCTGCCCAAGTGCTGATACAGGACATCAAACAGCCTTCCACTCCGGGCTACGATTTAACTGACCGCGAAAAGGAAATCCTGGCCCTGATGGTCGACGGTCTGCCAAATACGGCGATTGCCGAGAAGCTGGTGGTCAGCCAGTCTACAGTCAAATTCCATGTCAGCAATGTTCTCTCCAAACTGGGAGTTAACAGCCGCACTGAAGCTGTAGCACTGGCTTTAAAGAACCACCTGGTCAAGTAACCGGGCCGTTAGCTGTTATAAATTCCCAGCGATAAAGTCCCAGTTGATCACTTTCCAGAAGGCTTCTATATATTTGGCCCGGGCGTTCCGGTAATCAATATAATAAGCGTGTTCCCAGACATCGCAGTTCAAAATGGGCTTCTTGCCGTTTCTGATCGGATTTTCGGCGTTGGAAGTATTTTCAACCTCCAGACTGCCGTCAGCATTCTTGACCAGCCAGGTATATCCGGAGCCAAACAGTGTAGTAGCCGAGGTAGTGAATTTTTCCTTAAACTGGGCGAAAGAGCCAAAGCTCTTGTTGATTGCCTCCGCCAGCTTTCCGGAAGGTTCGCCTCCGCCGTGAGGTGACATGCAGTTCCAGTAGAAAGTATGGTTCCAGACCTGGGCGCCGTTATTGAAAATGCCGCCGGAAGCCCTTTTAATGATGTCTTCCAGACTCGCGTTTTCGAATTCAGTGCCGGGAACCAGCTTGTTCAGGTTGTCCACATAGGTCTTATGGTGTTTCCCGTGATGATATTGAAGGGTCTCTGCCGATATGTTGGGCGCCAGGGCATCTTCAGGGTAAGGTAAATCCGGTAGTGTATAGAGTACTTTTTGTTGCATCTCTCTCCTCCCAAACTATTTATTAACTATCTTGCCAAGAGCATCAGCTACCTGCTTCCCCAGTTCTTTGCAGCGTGCCAGATCTTCACCTACGGGCTGCCATTTAGCCTTGACGCCCGGCGCCGCCAGGGGGATCTTGCAGCTTTTCAGGTGCTCTTCAAGTATTCCAACGCTCTCACCGCTCCACCCATATGTTCCGAAGGCTGCGCCGATTTTATTCTGGAATTTCAGGCCTTTTAAGTCTTCGAGAACAGGCCTTATCGTCGGCAGCAGTCCGTTATTAAAAGTAGGCGAGCCCACGACAACCGCCCCGGCCCTGAATATCTCCGTGATAACATCGTTTCTGTCGGAGACGGCGGCATTGAATATCTTATAGGTCACGCCTGATTCCGCCAGTCCATAGCCGATATTCTCCGCCATTTGCCGGGTACCCTCCCACATCGTATCATACACGATAACAGCACTGTTGTGGGGTTTCTGGGCAGCCCATTCCTGGTAGGTATGTACGATCTGAAGGGGGTCCTGCCGCCAGATCACGCCGTGACTGGGAGCGATCATGCTTACCGGCAGGTTAAGCGCCAGCACTTCATTGATTTTCTTTGTGACCATGGGGCTGAACGGGGTAAGGATGTTAGCGTAATATTTAAGGGCTTCCTCGTAAAGCTCTTCCCGGTCGACTTCATCGTTAAACCTGAAGGCTGAGGCATAATGCTGCCCGAAAGCATCATTCGGCATCAGAATGTTATCGCCGGTCAAATAGGTGAACATGCTGTCCGGCCAGTGCAGCATCGGGGCTTCGATGAAGACCAGGTCACGCTTCCCGATGTTAATCTTCTCACCTGTTTTAA
>CAZELW010000085.1:0-6799 GCA_964513135.1 uncultured Dehalococcoidales bacterium | reverse complement strand
CTGGGATCAGCATACCGCCGGCGATCAACAGTCCCATCACAATACAGATAATCTGTGACAGACCCATATCCGGACTGATTTCAATAGCGGTCAGAGTAGCATTGTCCAGTACTGCCGATATGGTATTGATCCAGTAGAGGACTGCAGCCGGAATTCTGGTAAAAAACCAAACGATTAATGGTTTCAAGCCTTCTCCCAGCAGGACCAGGGCTGCCACGAAAGCAAATACCTTGACCGCCCGCATAATAACGGTACGCAGGGTCTCTGAATATTCGATGCTTGCAGTCAAGGATGGATCATTCGTTTCAGCCCCTACGGACAGAGCCGGGGCAACTTTAACCGGCATCTTTCGCCCGACCCAGATCGCCCCCACAAAAGACAGGAATACTACAGCCGGAATAACGAATATCGCAAAATGGCCTATCGGCCAGGTAAAACCGGCGTTATAAGGAGGCCCTGAAAGCCTCTGGACCAGGATAGTCGACATCGGTTCACCAAGAGGTGTTAATACCGCGCCCAGTCCGACGGCAAAACAGGCTATCACCACCAGCTTTATGCGGTTTTTCCGGTCAAGGGGTAACGCTGCGACGATTTCCGCCAGGATAACCGAAGTAACAATCACCGACATCAGGCTGGATATTAAGCCCAGCACCAGTATAAGAAGGAAAATAAAAATGCGGATGCTCAGTCTGTTTACAATGCTCCGGATCACACGATAAAAGGGACGGTTAAAGAAATAGATCAAAAGACCGAATATGAGGACTACCTGAAATATGCCGATCGGCAGCCCGCTGATCATTACCGGCGCTTTCAGAGCTTCGATAACCAGATGACCACTCCATTGCCAGGAAATCGTTACCGCCAGAAGTCCCATGAAGAGGAAGAACACTTCCAGGTTATGTTCGCACCACTTGACTTTAAAAGGCAGCACCAATACCATCAAAGCTACGAATACCAACCCCGCCACCATCCACCAGATTGGTTCGGCAGGTATTTCTATCATCGAGAAATAATCCATTTCTACCCTCTAATTCATTTAATATCCGGCAGGAGATACCCCACCATCTTCTGTCATTTTCCCAAAGTGCAGCCGGTCGGACGCACCAGAAAGACAGGTATATCCGAGATATGGAGCAATCTGTCGGCAACGCTTCCCCATATCCAGCGACTGGGCCCGGAACGGCCGTGAGTGGCCATAATCAGCAGGTCCGCACCGCTCTTTTTCAAGTAGTCCGCCAGGACTTCAGCAACGCGTCCGGAAAGGACCCTGGTGGTTACGGTCATGCGCGAAGAGTCCAAACGAGACTTGACATCCTGCAGATAATCCTCAGCTTCTTTAATGGCCGCCTGGTTGAGCTGCCTCTCCTGGGCGGCATCAATAGGAACTGCCGCCCTGTAATGCATTTCAATCGGTTCAACGGCACGGACCAGTTCAACAGTAGTAATCTGGCAATTAGAGGCCACCGCTTCCAGGTGGGGAAGTACGCACTCGGCCAGGTCGGACCCATCGAGGGGTACAATAACGTGCTTATAATTCATACGCAATCGTCCTTTCAGAATGAATATTATTTTTCAATACACCCCATATGAGAACAAACTGGAACCGGGTTCTGAATGAATATGATAATCGATTACATTGCCAATATTCTACTTTAAAATACATTAATAGCGCAAATCGTTTGGCTCTTTACATCGTCTATTGATCCACGCCTATCCTCAGGATTTTCGGACTAACCTAACTCTACCGGCTTTTTTCCGTTTTATATCAAGAGACCTGTAGAAAAACAGCATACCCGGTGAGCTAATTCAGTCTCCATATGCTATACTTAAGCCAGAACTGTTTACTCTTCCTTCTGATAAACACTAATACTGGAGGATAAAACCATGATGCTTTCAATATTCCGGCATCCGGCAAGAAACTTAATGCACCTGAAACTTCTTTTTGCTATTATGTCATGTCTGGTCCTGTTGCTGGCGACGGGAATACCGGCGACAGCCCAGGACATGTCCATTACTACCGAGTCTCTTGCTGGCGGCACGGTTAATGTAGATTATAGCCAGACTCTGGAGGCTTCCGGTGGAACCCCGCCTTACACCTGGGGGATTTCCGGCGGTTCTCTGCCTGCCTGGGCAGAGCTAAATGCGGAAACCGGAGTAATCAGCGGCACTCCTAATATATCCGGGACCACTATTTTTACGGTTCAGGTAAGCGACTCTGCCGGCTCCACCGCCGAAAAATCACTGTCGCTGGTGATAAATAAGACTGTCACCATCACCACTTTTGTTCTCCAGTCCGGAGCAGAAGGCAATCCATACAGCCAGACTCTGTTGGCTTCAGGTGGGACAGGGACTTATACATGGACCAGGTCCGACGGAACACTGCCGGCAGGATTAGCTTTAAACTCTTCAGGAAGAATATCCGGCACGCCATCCAGAGCAGGCCTTTACAATTTCACCGTCAAGGTCACTGACAGCAGTTCCAACTCGGCTACCCGTACTCTGACTATCGCTGTTCTACAACCGGGTTATCTGTATACCTGGGGTGATAATTCCAACGGCCAATTAGGCAACAACTCGACCACCTCCAGGAATTTGCCTGTTCAGCCGTCTTCCATTACCGATGATGTGATCTTTCATGCTGCTGCGGGCGGACTGCACAGCCTGGCAGTTGATTCAGATGGCGATGTCTGGGCGTGGGGCGATAATGCCAAAGGCCAACTCGGCATCGGCTCTACCACCGACAAGTCCGTTCCCCAGCGCATCAGCCAGCTCAGCGATATAATCGCTGTTTCAGCCGGTTATCAGCACAGCCTGGCACTGGAAGATGACGGCACAGTGTGGGCCTGGGGTGATAACACATACGGTCAACTGGGCATTGATTCCAGCGCATCCTCCCTGAGAACGCCCGAACAGGTAGAAGGCCTCGAAAATATAGTCGCCATTTCCTGCGGTTATTATCACAGCCTGGCCTTAAAAGCTGACGGCAGTGTCTGGGCCTGGGGATATAACAATAAGGGACAGCTCGGAAATAATTCCACAACCATCAGCCGGTCTCCGGTCCCGGTTAGAGGCATAGGCGGAACCGGTTATCTGGCCGGCATAGTCGCCATATCCGCCGGCAACTATCATAACCTGGCTTTGAATTCTGAAGGCGGAGTCCTGGCGTGGGGAGATAACTCCAAAGGCCAGCTGGGAAATAATTCAACGACTGCTTTTTTCAAAAACCCAGTGGCAGTGGATGCCCTGGAAGGTGAAGATATCGTCGCTCTGGCTGCGGGCGGACTGCACAGCCTGGCGGTTGATTCGAATGGCGATGTCTGGGCCTGGGGATATAATGCTAAAGGTCAGCTCGGCATCGGTTCTGTTACCGATAAAAGAACCCCTGCTTTTGTCAGGGCCATTGGTGAAGTTACCGCAATCGCCGCCGGTGACGCTCACAGCCTGGCTATCGATGAGGACGGCAGATTATGGGCGTGTGGCGATAATGCCAAAGGCCAGCTCGGCATCGGTGCGGCTGCGACAGAAACGTTGCCTGAAAGAGTAGATGATTTTACTTCACCTTTGTTCGCTGCCTCCGGAACCGTCAATACCATGGCAATATCTGAAGACGAACTACAGATACTGGAAGACCTGACTATTACCACTGCCTCACTGCCCGACGGCAAGGTGGATAAATCTTACAGCCAGACGCTAAAAGCCACAGGCGGCAGCGGTGATTACGAATGGACCCGGTCATCCGGTACCCTGCCTCCCGGCTTGAGCCTGAATGCTTCAACAGGCAGGATATCCGGCACACCTTCAAAAGCGGGAACTTACACATTCAAGATCAAGGTAACCGATAGCGATAACAGTTCTCTGACCGCCACTGCATCCTTTACGATTGAAATTGACTATTCGGCTACGATCAGCATTACCACTGCCTCACTGCCGGATGGCGCAGTGGACAAATCTTACAGCCAGACACTGAAAGCTACCGGCGGCAGCGGTGATTACGAATGGCGGTCTTCCGGTACCCTGCCTCCCGGCCTGAGCCTGAATGCTTCAACAGGCAAGATATCCGGCACGCCTTCGAAAGCGGGAAATTATACTTTCAAGATCAAAGTAACCGATAATGAGGACGACTCCCTAACTGCCACCGCATCCTTTACCATAGAGATCACCGGAGGGACTGACCTGAGCCCGATTAATCTCAATGGACTGAACTCATCGCAAACAATCCAGGTGGATAAAAATGGAGCGACCGGAGGCAACTATCAGGTCAGCACCAAGGATAATAATGTAACACTGGCCATACCGGGCGGATCCCGGTTGCTGGATTCCGAAGGTAAACCCCTGACCACCCTGAGTGCCGGCGCGGCCGGCACTCCGCCAGCACCGCCGATCAACGCAGCCCTGATTTCCGCGTACAACTTTGGCCCTGACGGCGCCAGCTTCAGCCCTCCGATTACCATTTACTTCAAATACAAAGAGGCCGACTTGCCCGCCGGAGTCGAGGAAAGAAATCTGTACCTCGCCCTCTATGATACCCGGTGGCAAAAGATAGCCAGTACCGTCGATACCAATGCCAATACCGTAGCTGCCGTATTAAGCCATTTCAGCACTTATGCGATTCTGGCTGATAAGACCGGGATACCCACCGAGCCAACCTCCCAGATTACACCTACCGGGACCTCTGCAACTCCCACAAGCCCGACAACGGCCAGCAATTGGTGGGTTATTCTCGTGATAATTGCAATGATACTGGTTGTCCTGTTTATAGCCTTAAAACTAATGAAGAACCGCCGGTATGGAGCGCACCGGTGATAATATCTGGATAGCTTCTGAATAACATGGTATAATATCATGGCATGTGGGGAGAGGTGTCCGAGTGGCTTATGGTACCGCTCTCGAAAAGCGGCCTCCGCATTTGCGGAGCGCGGGTTCAAATCCCGCCCTCTCCGCCATAAGTTACCCGGATGTCCCTTCCCATTTCCATAAGGAGAGGTGCTGGAGTGGCCTAACAGGCACGCCTGGAGAGCGTGTGTAGCCGCAAGGTTACCGTGGGTTCGAATCCCACCCTCTCCGCCAGTCAGGAAATGTCTTTGTTGGCTCGCCCTCTGCGAGGATTCACCAGCCGATCTTAAGCGAAATTTGGAATTTTTTCTCTCTCAAAATGAAGTTCGAGCCGATATTTTTTAAAAATACCCGGATTTCTCGATTGTCGCTTTGCAACAAAAGAAATTTGGTCTGGCTGCTGGCTAAAATCATTTCTTTCATCGGTTCGAGCCAATTATTTTCTTTTGTTCAAAATCTTTTATTTTCTATTGAATGTCCAGCTTCTCATTGAGAAGTTTTTGTTTTTATCCCGGGCGCGCTTATTCTTTACAGGAATGTTAAAAAAAAAGGCAAAACCATGAGCGAAAAAATTATCAGTCAGATCCGCCAGCAACTAAAGCAAAACAGCGACCCGCAAACCAAAACCACGGCGCATAAATTTTTTAAAGAAAAAGTGGAACTCTATGGCGTTAAAACGCCTATGGTTACTAAAATTGCCAGGATGTTTGATAAAGATATCCTGGCTAAAGAGAAAAAGGAAGTATTTGCTTTATGTGATGTTCTGTGGCAATCCGGCTATATGGAAGAATCTTTTATAGCCTGTCATTTTTCCTATCTTATCCGCAAAATTTATGAGCCTGCAGATTTTGTGGTTTTTGAAAAATGGGTGGAAAGTTATGTTTCCAATTGGGCGTCCTGCGATACTCTATGCAATCATACAATTGCCACGTTTGTGGAAATGTATCCTGAATACCTAGAAAACCTCAAAAAATGGACTAAGTCGAATAATCGTTGGATGAGGCGAGCCTCGTCAGTTTCTTTGATTATTCCAGCCAGACACGGGAAATTTCTGAAAAATATTTTTGAAATTGCTAATAATTTACTTTTAGACCAGGATGATCTGGTACAAAAAGGTTATGGCTGGATGCTTAAAGCAGCGAGTGAAGCGCATCAAAAGGAAGTATTTGACTATGTAATGAAAAATAAAGATAAAATGCCTCGCACGGCTTTGCGCTATGCGATAGAAAAAATGCCAGAACCACTGAGAAAAAAAGCAATGGAAAAATAAACAAAGACAAATCATTAATTACTCGATATCATACTCAAGAAGACAAAATAACCAATTTTAATAAATCTAAAGGCAGCATGCCAAAAATTAAGAGCGTGTCTGAGGTGTGCGACTTAATTCATGGTATCGTGGTCAGCAAATATTTGCCTTAGCAATGCTAAAAGGGCGGCCAGACAAATGTCTGGCCGCCCGAAAAATTTCCTGTTTGACCTTTTACGGCTTTTCACCGGCAGTTTGGACGAACCCGTATTCCTGCGTATGGAAGACATTTTCCTTCAATTCCTCCGGCTTGCAAGGAGAGACCTTGCACAGCAGACAGGTCAGGTCAGGCGATCCGTACATCGGGTCCAGATGGTCGTTACTGGTTAGAATATTGGGATTGGAAATAAACAAACCATGGAACCCCTTAGCCGGCTCTTCAGGATAGAAACAGTTAGCTGTCGCCATCACCACACCTTTTAGTATGCCCGGGAACAGGCGGGCTTTTTGCCGGATACGGCCCCGCGGTGACTCTATCCAGATCCAGTCCCCGTCCTTGATCCCGTACTTTTCGGCTGTTTCAGGGTGAATCTGAGCAGTGGGATATTCCATGAAGCTCCTCAGCCAGGGAATATTCCGGTACTGGGAAAGGAAGTAGAACGGCTGGCGGTAGCCGCTGGTCATCACCAGAGGATATTCCTTATACAGCTCAGGCGT
>CAZELW010000084.1:0-6800 GCA_964513135.1 uncultured Dehalococcoidales bacterium | reverse complement strand
TCGAAGCACGGAATGACGGGAAAGGGAGAGGCTTCCAGATGACAGGGAAAGGAACGTGGTTCGTCGGGGCACCCATTGACACCCTGAGGCACTCAAAGGGCACCCGCAGGCCTTCTGATATTCACAATAGCGAAGTCCAGACTGCTTCCAGGGCTTCTGGCATGGTGACTTTCTGAATCACGGCATTGCCTTGATTCTCACGGCACTTCAGGGAGCAGGAGTCAAAAAAGTAGCCCTGTAAGGTAATTCCCGTTTTTGAAATTGGGAAATCCTTTATGCCGGAACTGTCTCCGGATTATACTCAGCCTATTTGGCAGTAGCTTTGGCTTTGCCGGATGAGGCTTTAGCCCTGCCGGGTTTCTCCTTCATCGACTGGCCACAGCAAATAACTTCCCGGCCGGCCAGAAGATCTCCGGTTTCGTCCACGATCAATTGCAGCCCACACAGTTCGCACATGAAAGTATCGCCTTTGCTTACTTTTCGGGCCGCGGCCCTGCCGGTTGGCTTCTTAGCAGCCGTTGTTTTTGCCGCTGCTGCTTTCGTCGTTGATCTGGTCGTCGATTTTGGAGCTTCTGCTTTCTTCGTTCTGGATCCCATCTTCTCTGCCATTTTTCTCCCCCTTATCTGAATAATAGCGGCTTATTTAACATTATATTCGACTTTTATTAAATTAACCGTGTTTACCGGAGTAGAGGGAAGAGAGTAAGGATCCTCAAGGGTGACAGTGAAATACGGAGGCACTCCTACATTACTGTTGTCAGGCTGGAGGCCTGCGGTTCAAGAGGGGAATGATGGTTTTGGGGAGCGGGTCCGAGATTCTCCCCTACATTTGATCAGAGACATAAATTAAAGGAAGAAGAACACCGGAACCCTTTCCTTACTCATCCATCGTGGAAATATTCTTCTGCGACCAGGTCTGGGTAATAGCGGTGACAGCCGCTATTGCGGCAGCCCTTTTCTTCGCCTCGAAGATCTGCGATAGCTTTTGTTCCAGAGGTTGTTCGCGGGCCATGATACGCTTCATATCGTCCAGAAGCGTGCTTTCCTCATCAATAAAGTGAGTGCTCAGACTGCCGGAAATAAAGTGCGGATTTTCCATGACAGCCTTGTGGAAAGGAATATTGGTCCTGACACCGACAATAATATACTCATAAAGCGCCCGCCGCATCCTGATGATGGCTTCATCCCTGGTTCTGCCCCAAACCACCAGTTTGGATATCATGGGATCGTAAAAGGACGATATGGTATACCGGGTATAGACGCCGCTATCTACCCGGACCCCGATACCACCCGGTGAACGATAGCCGGTCAGTTTACCGGGGCAGGGAACGAAATTGTTCAGCGGATCTTCGGCATTGATCCGGCACTCTATTGCGTGACCGTTCATCTCGACGTCCTGCTGATTGATGCTCAACGGCAAGCCCATGGCGATGCAAATTTGCTCTTTAACAATATCGATACCGGTTACCATTTCCGTCACGGGATGTTCCACCTGAATGCGGGTATTGGCCTCGACAAAATAATACCGGCCTTCCGAAAAAAGGAACTCCATGGTCCCCGGACCCTCGTAGTTAACCGACCTGGCAATTCTGACGGCTATTTCTCCCATCTCAGCCCTCAACTGGGGGGTCAGGGCAGGAGAAGGGGACTCTTCAATAAGTTTCTGATGGCGCCGCTGGATGGAGCATTCTCTTTCACCCAGATGGATAACATTACCCTGAGTATCTCCCAGCACCTGTATTTCAATATGCCGGGGATTTACCAGGTATTTCTCGATATAGAGGTCACCGGTGCCAAATGTACTGAGAGCAATACGGCGAGCGGAGCTTACCCCCTGCTCCAGTTCCTGATCATTATTGGCGATCACCATTCCAATACCGCCACCGCCGGCAACAGGCTTGATCAGCAATGGATAACCCAGTTCTCCAGCAACTTTTCGGGCCTGTTCAAGATCGACGATGTTGCCCTCCGAGCCCGGAACGATCGGTACATTGATCGCTTTCATCTGGTCCCTGGCAACAACCTTGTTGCCCATCAACGCAATAATATTACTGGATGGCCCAATAAATTTGATGCCGGCCAGCTCACAAGTATAGGCAAAGCTGGGATTCTCAGCCAGAAAGCCGTAGCCAGGATGAATCGCCTGCGCGCCGCACTCTTCGGCGATCTGGAGAATCTTTTTGATATTCAGGTAGCTCTCCGGTGCAGGAGACGCACCGATGTAATAAGCTTCGTTAGCATATTTGACAAAAAGTGCATCTTTATCGGCATCAGAGTATATCGCCACCGAAGCCAGGCCCAACTCCCGGCAAGCCCGCATTATGCGGATCGCAATTTCACCTCTATTAGCTACCAGTACTTTATTTATCATCTGTTTGCTCTATCACCATTAAAACATTTCCTGAGTTGATCACTTCTCCCTCATAAGTCATGATCGCCTTCACCACGCCTCCGTGAGGCGTGCGTATCTCATTCTGCATTTTCATTGCTTCGATCATGGCTACCAGATCACCTTCCTGCACCCGATCCCCCACCTTTACCTTGATCGACAGCACCATCCCGGACATTGGAGAGACTACGCTGCCTTTGGCGACCTCCACCTCCGGTTTCTTCCGGGGCCTTTCCACGTCAATAGGCTTACCGACAACCGGAGATATTTTTATGTTAAATACTTCTCCATCAACATCTACGTTAAACTCAGTCGGAAACTCGGCTGCCGATGTTTCAGATGCCTGCGGTTTGCGGGAAGGCCTGATCTGCTCCTCTTTTAATTCACCGCGTAAAAATTTCACCGCCACCTGCGGGTAAAGCGCATAGGTAATCAGGTCTTCTTCTTTGTGAAGAATACCCAGTTTGCGGCCATCCTCGCGTAGTTTTTCCAGTTCCGGTTTTAACAGATCAGCGGGGCGGACGTCAATAGGGGAATTATCGCCGATAACCATCTTGCGGACATCCTCATTCACATCAGCGGGAGGCCGTCCGTAATAACCCATCAAATAATCTTTGACTTCTTTGGTCACCTTCTTGTAACGTTCGCCGGTAAGCACGTTCAAGACTGCCTGGATACCTACCAGCTGGCTGGTCGGCGTTACCAGAGGAGGATAGCCCAGATCAGCTCTGACACGGGGTACTTCTTCCAGTACTTCGCTGAACTTATCAAGGGCCTTCTGTTCTCTTAACTGACTTACCAGGTTGGATAACATTCCTCCCGGAATCTGATGCAGCAGTACATTAACATTCGACCGGACAGCTTCAGAAGTAAGCAGAGGTCTGTATTTTTCCGTCAGAGCGGCAAAGTGCTCACCTATCTCGTAGAGTTTTTGCAGGTCCAGCCCGGTATCAAAAGGGGTGTCTTTCAGGGACGCCACCATTCCCTCTGTGGGCGGCTGGGAAGTGCCCCAGGCGAAAGAAGAAAAGGCCGTATCCAGAATGTCCACTCCGGCTTCAGCGGCAGCATAATAGCTCTGGGGGGCCATTCCGCTGGAGCAGTGAGAATGCAGGTCTACCGGAATAAATACCTCTTCCTTTATGGCCTTAATAAGATCGATAGCCATCCTGGGTGAGATCAACCCGGCCATATCCTTGATACAGATCGAGTCACAACCCAATTTTTCCAGTTCCATCGCCAGTTTGGTGAATCCCTCGATGGTGTGTACCGGACTTACGGTGTAGCAAATAGTGCCCTGAATATGAACGCGATACCATCTCAGTGCTTTAATCACTGATTCCATATTCCGGACATCGTTCAAAGCATCAAAAACACGAAAAACATCGATCCCGTTTTTTACCGCCAGGCGGATGAACTCTTCCACCACGTCATCGGGGTAATGCCGGTAGCCCACCAGGTTTTGTCCCCTGAGCAGCATCTGCAAGCGGGTATTCCGAACCTTATCGCGTAAAAGCTGAAGCCTCTCCCATGGGTCTTCATTCAGGAAACGGATGCTGGTATCGAAAGTAGCTCCGCCCCAGACTTCCAGTGAGAAAAAACCAACGCTGTCAAGCTCTTCAGCCACCGGAAGCATATCCCGAGTACGCATTCTGGTAGCAATCAAAGACTGATGAGCATCACGCAAAGTAGTATCGGTGATTTGTATACCCATTTAGAATAAACTCCCATTCATCCAATTATAAGATCAGGCCAATCAGCCTGATCTGTATTTATTGGGCCCTATAATTCTTTTCAATAATATCATAAATTAAATAGAAGGATAAAATTGATACGAATTTCGAGATAAAAACCAATACTCATCTGGCAGAAAGTACTACTGGAAAACCAGACCTTTCGCTGATGCCTATTTGCCGGGTTGCTAATACACTTAAGGTAGGCGGCATTGAATAACCTGCTGTCTTTGAGTTATAATCGTGACATTCGAAGGTAGATTACCCAGTCCGGACCTTTTAGCTCAATCATGGCTGGCATAAGAGGCCTTAATACTGCTGTAGAAGATCACCCGGAGGGGCCCGGCGCCTCATAATGACGCCAAGAAGGCCAGGCAGATTGAACAGAACCACCCGGAACGGTCGGGTAGTATTCATGGGAAGAGGGGAGATTAGAATCATATGCGAAAAATTATAAAGTTGATCTCGATAATTCTGGCCTTAGAGCTTGTTTTATGTTTAGCCAACGTTGTTCCGGTCCTGGCCGGTCCGGACGCAGACGTTGATTTGAGCAAATCCAGCGGGACTGTCGGCAGTGAGATAACCATCGAAGGCTTTGATTATGACGAATATGAGTCTATCCTGATTACCTTTGGGGAAGAGGCAGATGAATGGGCTGAAGAGGCCGATAACAATGGGGACTGGGAAGTGGATATCGAGATACCCGAAGTCCCTTACGGAACCTATACGATAACAATCACCGGAGAAGATTCACCCACAATCAATAAAAATTTCAGGGTACTGCCGGGGATCGTTCTGGAGAAGACAAGCGGGAAACCGGGAGATACCATCACTGTCTCGGGAACAGGATTCCGTGCAGATGAAGAAGGTATCGAGGTGACTTTCAACGGAGAAATCATGGAGGACAATATCGACGCGGATGAGTGGGGAAGCTGGGAATGTGAACTGACAGTACCCAGCGGTTTGACTCCCGGACGCTACGAGATAGATGCCTATGGAGACGACACCCGGGCTTCAGCCGTTGACAACGTCTTTTTTACATTGGCCGCCGGCACCGGCATCACCCTTAGCCGTACCAGCGGGGCAGTAGGGACGGCGATTACCGTGACGGGCACCGGTTTTGCGGCTAACGAGTCCGACATCAGGATAACCTACGACGGTACGCTGACAGGCTCACCTACCAGGGCCAACAGCTCCGGGGGATGGTCCCTTACTTTCACCGTTCCTGAATCGACCTCCGGTTCACATATTGTTGATGCATCAGGAAGCATTACTTCTGCTTCCTCGGTTCCTGATCAGAGCTTTAATGTTATTCCCAGCTTCACCCTGACTCCGACCAGTGCTCCAGCCGGAGGTACAGTCAATGTTAAGGGTTCGGGTTTCGCAGCCGATGAGACCGGCATTACCCTGACCTATGACGGATCGCCGATCGGTCAGGTAGTAAGAGCTAACTCAAGGGGAGGCTGGTCTAACTCTTTCACGGTCCCATCATCAGGTACCGGAAGCCATGTTATCGATGCCTACGGCGATGAGACTTCCGCTTCTTATACCAATAACGTCAATTTTATCGTAGGGGCCGGGATTGTTCTGAATAAATACAGCGGTACTCCGGAGACGGCAGTCAATGTGACCGGCTCCGGTTTCGCGGCCAGAGAACAGGGAATTGAGGTTTTATTCAGCGGCACGCAGGTCGTCGGAGGCATTACCGCCAGTGAAACCGGAACATGGAGCGCTTCTTTCACCGTTCCTAACTTTAGCTCAGGAGAATATATTGTAGACGCACGGGGCTCCATTACGCAGCCGACTACTATTCCCGATATAACCTATACTGTCACGCCGGGCATCTCGTTAAGCCAGGCCAGCGGGACTGCGGGGACTGCCCTAACCATAACCGGCACCGGTTTCGCTTCCAACGAGAGGGGGATAACCATTTCTTTTGATGATTCCGAAATAAGTTCCGGCATCAACGCAGACGCCGGCGGAAAGTGGACCACCACTCTCTCAGTTCCTCCCTCAGTTGCCGGTTCGCACAGCATCCGGATCAAGGGTGCAGCCACCGATACATCCACTATAGGTAATTTAAGCTTCAGGGTTACGGCCGGTATTACCATCAATCCTTCTTCCGGCACTGTTGGCTCGGAAATCAACGTGACCGGCTCAGGATTCGCGCCTATCAGCATTTTAAAGTTTTACTTTGATGACAACGAAATATCTGCCGGTACAGTAACCGCAGATGCATTCGGCGGATTTACGAAAAGAATCACCATTCCCCAGTCCAAATCCGGGACTTACGTTATTAAAGTCATCGACGCCCAGAACAATGCGGCCAACGCCAACTTTTCCATTGATGCTACACCTCCCGCCGTTCCCATCCCGTTAACTCCCTCGGATGGGCAGACCGTCGGGCTCTTTGGCGGCGCAAATCCTACTTTTACCTGGTCCAAGCCGAACTCTTCCAGCGATGTAACCTATACTCTCCAGATTGATACCAACCTCGACTTTTCCAGCCTGATTGTGAATAAAACAGGACTGACAAGCACACGATACACCCTTTCCAATGCCGAATCCCTGCCCAGAGGAAAATATTTCTGGAGGGTAAAGGCGACCGATACCGCCGCCAACCAGAGTGAGTGGTCGCAGCCATCAGTATTGAAATCCGGTGTTATGTCACCCGGAGTCTT
>CAZELW010000083.1:0-6808 GCA_964513135.1 uncultured Dehalococcoidales bacterium | reverse complement strand
ACCACGAATGCAATCAGGATGATCGCCGTCTCCAGCCCCGTGATACCTTTTTGATTATGATTCATTACTTTAATTATCTTCTTTAGCATTGGTTCCTCCTTTTTGTAAAATTCCCCTGTCTTCCTTCCTCCCAAACATCTCTCTTTAATCGTCGATATCTTCACCCCCCCTTCCAACATTACTGTAGCTGTATAAAAACGCTAAAACATCCCGCCGCAGAAATCGCCAGTCCCCTCCCTTTCCCAACCGGTACCCTTTCAACTTGCCTGTGCGGCTCCAGCGTCGCACCGAACTGAGGTGGACCTTCAACAGGTCCGCCACCTCGGCACTGGTCAGGACTTCATTATTACCCCGGCTATCCATCAGGCTGTCCGGTATCCTGGCTATCATAATAGCAACCCCCTTATCAAGAGCATTTAACATCGTCCTGAGGCCTTTAAAACACCATTCCGGCTGCGGTAAGAGTAAAATAAATGCTCATGGCGTTTAACATTGCCCTGCAGATTTTAATACACCCCTGCTTCGCTATCCTTCACTTTCTTGACTATAAGCTACTTTACCGCCCTTTATCGTACCAACCCATCCTTCCTCTCACAATCCCTCGCACGTACTAACCATAACGTATCTTTAGTACTATAACTATTTCATTTGCCTGTTACGAAGCTTTAAAATAGAATAAAAATAACCGGCGCGTAAACAAAGTGGATTTGACATTCAGCAAAATGAACGAACTTTTAAAGTCAGCCGCCACCTTCAGAAAGGGACTCCCGGAAAAAATCGCCTTTGCGACCTTGAACTGCGTCGATTTAATACTGACTCTGATAGCAGTCGACCAGGGTTTGCGGGAGATGAATCCGCTGGTAAACGCCTTGCTCCATTCTATGCCGGCGCTTCTCACCGTGAAACTGATTTTTCCAGTCTTAATTGCCTGGCTGATACCGAGTAAAATGCTGCTGCCGGCCATCCTCTTCCTCTCACTGGTAATAATTTGGGACATCAAAGAGCTGATAATCTTTCTTATGTAAATAACAGCCGTTTATAACCCTCGCCGTTTCCGGATCATGCCCAGTATTTCCCTGGCTTCATTTATTAAAGATGACATATCTATATTGTCCAGATTTTCGGTCAGGGGACCTCTATCCTCTTTTTCTTCATGTCTGAACACATCCAGAAGATCGCTGATGCTCCCTTTTTTATCCGGCTGGCTGCCGTTACTTTCTCCGGAAACGGAAGCCGGTGCAGCCTCCGGACTTTTTGCAGCCGGCTGGCCGCCCGCCGGCCCGATATCCGGACCGGATTGGGGGCGAACAGCAGCAGGTCCAGACGGGGCATCAGTCAATTCCCCGGACTCTTCCTCCACCACGACTTCTCCGGACTCTTCCAGGGGGTCCTCGATAATATCATGTCTAATCGGCTGCTCTCTCAATATATCAGTCTCCCGGACAGTGGATTCAGCAGATAGATCAGGCTCCAGATGAGAAGCAGCCTTCTTCATGCCATAGGGGTCTTCCAGCATCATCAAAAGAGGGTCCTCCGGGGGCATAGCAGACTGCTCCGGAAGGGGATTCGGCTTCGTCTCCGGCGGATTAACGTCATCACGTTCTCCGGAAAAACAGTAAAAATCATTTTGCGCCATGAGGAATTTTAATTTCTTTTCCAGCAGGTCCTTGACCGGGTCTTTGTCTATTTGCATTTCTTCCTCTTCATCTGTCCGGTCTGTAAATTTAACGATTTTGCCCAGTATTCGGTTAATATTCTCCATATTAATCCATCCTCAAATTACCTTATTGAAATGGAAGCAAAAAGCATGTCTGTTATCTGGGGCACCACAACCATGGCCATCCCTGACATACCGAAAGTAATTGCCATGTATAAATAGAGGCGCTGCCGCGGGCCTCCATCAGTAGAATTCACTGCAAAGGCAGTGGCCCCGGCCATCACCAGCAAACAGGGTAAGGTCAAATTATTTATTACATCCACACCGCCAAAATTAAAGCCGAAAATATCCAGCGCCTGTCCCGGGGCGCCAGCCAGTGCTTCTTCATAAACACCAGCTACCATATTCCCAAAGGTGGTAACTATTTGAGATATAAAAACCAGTAAGCCCACCAGAGAAGCATGGATACCGATAGCCAGGAAATTAAACGAGGAGGAGACCTGACCTCTCCTGGCCCGCAGGAAGTCCATGCTCTGGGCCATCAGCGACGAGCGTTCCCCTACTGCTTCCGGATCACCCCCAAGTCGGGTTGCATCATGGAACATGCGCATGCTGCGATAAATCAATTCGCTACCCGATTCCATCGCGAAACGATGCCAGCAAAGGTCCGATTTGATACGAGAAGCGATTCGGGAACGGAGACGCTTCACGTCTGCTGCCAGGGCAGCCGTCGATCTGATATCCATCCGGGAGACCGCCTGGGAAATGGGTATCCCCGTCGCCGAAGATATATTGCCCAGGGACCTCAGAAAGGTACTGATATCACGGTCTTTTTTACCGATCTGCCGCTCCAGAAAAACGCTGGAAATACCAATCGGCAGAATTATCGCTGAGACTACCATCAAGATCCAGCCCAGGTCCACCCGGGCCAGTAACAGTACCACCAGCGTGACAGCAGCAGCCGGTATCAGGATTTTTTCCAGCCGTCTGGTACGGTTGAGGGGAACGCAATAGGGGGTCCGGGAATTTATCCGGAGCTCTTTGGGAGACACCAGATATACCATCCAGGCGCCTATCACGCCCACTGCTATGGTAACGCAGGACAGGCCAATGATCATTCCCAGGCCGACGGGATAAATCAGCATGGACACAGCAGCCACTATTACTATCAGGGCTGCCGAGACCACCATAGCGGCATAAGCCTCGGACCATTTACGCAGGCTCTCCACCCTCCGTTCGTAATCATTCATGAAAGCCGCTGCCTGGGTTTTGGCTTCCTGAGCAAAAAAAGCGGACTCTTTTTCGCCGGAGTTCAAAGAGCTGGAGAGACGCAGAAGGAAACTTTTAACGGTCTCATCTTTGGCGCGTTCACCTACCATCCGGCAAGAGGTGGCATAGTCATATCGGAACTTGCTGGAAAGCAGGCTCACTTCCTGAATATACTGGGATGCGGAGCAGGGAAGCTGGGAGGCCAGCTCAAAGATCTCCCGGCGCGACAGTCCCGTCGTCGCGATGGAAGACATGTAAGACAGCTCGTATAATAAATCGAAATTTATTGTCGGGCTGTTAGAAAATCCCTTCTTGCTCCGCCTGGGCGAGGATTCTGAGTAAGTCATAAAAATTGGTTATTCCTTTTTCCTTGTGAAGTCTTTCCAGTATTTTGGCCCGCTTGGAAACCAGCGAATAGATCTCCCATTTTCTCTCCGGTGGGAAACCCCGTTTAATGGCGATTTTATCTTCCAGCAGATAGCTGTTTTTATTACCGATAAACTCGAATTGATCAGTGGCCGGGTTCCAGCGGAATACTTCGACATAGTTGAATGACTCGGATTGGGAGTCATAGTTGACGATCTCGGAGATACTGGTAGCACGGCGAGCCGCCTTTCCGTTAGCCAGTTTGACCGCATTCTGACAGACCACCACATTAAGATTGTCAACATGGGTCTTGGGAACATTGATTGGATTTCCTGTAATTCTCTGGATCACTTTTTCAACCGATGCGGCATGGAATGTAGACATCACCGCGTGACCAGTCTGCATGGCGCCGAAGGCGATATTACCTTCCTCGCCACGGATTTCACCGATCATAATTACATTCGGGCGCTGCCTCAGAGCAGCCTTCAGCAAATCAAACATGGTTACCGGCGCTTCACCATTGCTTCCTGCCTTGGCTACTTCGCGGAGCCAGTTGGCATGCGGAACCTGCAATTCCGGAGTATCCTCGATAGTCACGATTTTTTTATTTTGCTGGATAAAGGTTGTCAGGGCATTCAATAGAGTAGTCTTACCGGAAGCAGTCTCCCCGACCACGAAAACATTCATGCCCTCTTCGATAATCAAGGACATATAAGCGGCCATCTCATAGCTCAGGCTGCCGAATTCGATAAGCTCCAGAATGCTGATAGGCGTATCGGCAAATTTACGGATAGTAAAATTGCTCCCACGGCGGGATATCTCCCGTCCGAATACAATATTAATACGAGACCCATCCGGCAATGTGGCATCGACGATAGGTTTGCGCAGCGTCACCGGAATGCGAATATGCTCCGAGAGGCGCAACACGAAATCGTCCAGGTCTTCATGCGACTCAAAGGTAATTCCGGACCGGACGCTTTTGAATATCTTATGTTCCAGGAATATCTGGCCTACGCCGCTGCAACTGATGTCCTCGATGTGGGGATCGTGGATTAATGGTTCCAGAACTCCCATTCCCAGCTTTTCCCGGATAATCAGGTAACGCATGGCCTCCATTTGTTCCGGAGTCACGCAGACCTTACCGTTAGCAGGCATCCGGCCAGCCGCCGGAGTGATCGTACATACCTTGGACAGGGCAGCCAGTATAGCTTTCTTTTTTTCTTCATCGGTTTCCGCTTCACTCAGCTCGTTGGAGATGCCCAGCAGCTTTTCTTCCACATCATCCAGGATTTTGGTCAGATCCAGGTGCATACCCGGTTCAATGGGAATATAGCTGTCCCTCTCTCCGTCCACGCCGGACAAGATATGGATAAAGATATTATCGGCAACCTGATAGATGAGGTTTTTATAAGATAGCTCGTTGTCCGCCCGGGTGATTTTTTTACGAAATTCAGGAACCGCCAGCCCGGATGCGACAGCCATTTTCAGGTAATGAGCCAGGTGCGGGTTTTTCCGGCAAGCTTCACGGTAAGCCTCCGGTATTTCCAGCGGAACCGCCGAAGCCTTCCTGTCAGCATTTAACTGGTCTGAAAATGGCAACCAAATTTTCGGCATAGTCTAAGCCCTGGCCTTGGAATAAGGAATAATCCGGATACCCCAATTAGGCTCCACATCAAAGGAAACAACATTCCCGGTCTTCATCATGGCGCCGCGGACTTTGGCCACTTCCAGGATCTTGATCAGTTTGGCCCCCATGGTCTCTATCCTAAGCTTTAGATGCGCATCGCACATAGCGCCGATTCTAATTAAGGTATTCTCCTCAAAAGCATAGGAATGCACACAGCAAATGATGCTCAGACCCATACGGTTCAAGGACTTCAGGTCTTCAAAAAAGGAAATCAAGTCAGCTACCTGGACATGAGTGGCATAATAAGTGATGGAATCGATCACAACCAGGTCAAACCCCTTGCGGGTACAGCTATAAATCAGCGGGAATAAACCGTCGTTAAGGCTGCGGGTGGACTTTTTGGCATCCACCGGGAATATTTGTAATCTGTTCAGCAGCAGGTAGTCCAGAACATCAAGGTTCAGGCTCTTCATCTGGGTAACCAGGCTTTTAATGGAATTTTCCGTGCTAAAGACAGCTACTTTATATTTGTTCTTCAATGATCCCCAGACCATTTGCTGGGTAAGCACGGATTTTCCTGAGTCCGGCTGGCCTTCGATTAATGTTAAAGAATTGGCTGGAATACCACCGCCGATTTTCTTATCCAGCTCCTCATTTCCGGTAGAGATATTACCCAACCCTTTTTTATTCTCGAATACCATGCTATGTCTCCTGGTTATGAAATTGCGATGAAGAAGTGATGCCGTTTACGGTAGCCAGGATAACCCAACCCAGCATCCCCACCCCTGCGGCCGGTTCCAGGGCTAACCGCAATAATCCCACCTCTCCAGGATCGAGTATTCCCGGCTGAAAGACTTCCGTGAATGACAGATCCTCCCCGGCATAAATACCGTTTAGAGTCCACTGATCGGGCCCCGGATTCTTACCCGGCGTATATATCAGGCACTTTATAATGTAATCCCCTTCGGAATCATAATACTGAACGATGACATCCCAGTCCCGGTACTCCCCTATCGGAAGTTGACCGGAGTTTTTCAGATGCACTTCCACTCCATCGGGAGTAACCGCCGTCCCTACTATCGCGACATCAGACCGGAACATCTCCAGGCGGGAGGACTCTGCTTCCTGCCAGCTTGCGGTCATATCATCAAAAGCATTGATGGCCGTTTTGGAAAAGGTCATCCCGGCGACAATCATTAAAGCTGCTAAAAATAAAGATACTATTGCATTGCTCATCTGTTTTACATGCTGAAATCATACTCAGCCGAGATTCCATTAGGTATAATTATCTTTACCCGGTAGCTTCCCGAAGGAAGAGTCGAGGCATAGTCGACCTTAATCTGAATTGTGCTGGCCTGCCGCCAGTCGCTGGAGTTTTCCACCACATAGCTCCATCTCGGAAAATTGCCGGAAGCGTATTCCGTATGGGGCACCCGCATCCAGTTTCCGGGGCTGCCGATAAAGACGTCTCCGCTTTTCATATCGTCTATGGTCACCGTGCCGGTGTTTTTCACCCAGATAAAGATATTGAAATAACCATCCGAATTGGTATCCTGCCAGGTCCCGCTGCTGTCCAGCTCTCCAGTAGCGTGAATGATATTCACCCGGCTTTTTACCATGTCAGCAGCCTTGGCTGAAGCGCTAACCAAAGCGCTATTGGACATTCCGATGGCCGGATAAACAGCATTGATTACCAGCACTACAGTGACCACCGCCGCCACCACCAGCAAGACCGTACTGAGAACTTTATCCATCAGATACCTCTTTAGAGGATTATTACAACCTGTTAATCGCCTCCGCCGCCTGGGTCTGCAATAACATCTTCAATACCATTTTTTGAAAAGAAGTCTGTTCCCGGTGCGGGCGGAAAATCTCATCCAGCTCCAGAA
>CAZELW010000082.1:0-6816 GCA_964513135.1 uncultured Dehalococcoidales bacterium | reverse complement strand
AGATAATGAGCGGTGACTGGAGTTCAGACGTGTGCTCTTCCGATCTCTCCACTTACGCCGAACTGCCCGGGTATACTCCTTCGGAAAGAGTGGTCGGAGAAACCTTTGACCGCATCATGTCCAATGCCAAAGGCAGGGTTATCGTCACTACCTTTGCTTCCCTGATATCGCGGGTCCAGCAGGTTATCGATGCTGCCGTTAAATACCAGCGCCGCTGTTTTATTGTTGGGAGAAGTATGAGTGACACTGTAAAAATGGCGCTGGAGCTGGGATATCTGAATGTGCCCGAAGGCGTGCTGGGCAAGCTGGATGAAGCCCGCGGACTGCCGAACAACAAGGTAGTGTTTATTACTACCGGCAGCCAGGGGGAGCCCACCTCTGCACTGGTGCGCATGGCCAACCAGGACCACAGCCAGGTCCATGTGCAGCGCGGGGACACGGTCATACTATCAGCTACCCCAATTCCCGGAAATGAAGCTCTGGTCAACCGCACTCTGGATATCCTGTTTAAACGCGGAGCCCAGGTTGTATATGACAAACTGGCGCAGGTCCATGTACACGGACATGCCAGCCAGGAAGAATTGAAACTACTGTTGAACCTGGTTAAACCCAAATTCTTCATGCCCATCCACGGTGAATACCGCCATCTGAGTTTGCATGCCAAACTGGCGGAAGCCGTGGGAATCCCGAAATCCAATACTTTTGTTATGGAAGATGGCGATATCCTGGAACTGACTCAGCAGTCGGCGAAAATTTCCGGCAGGGTTAAAGCAGATAATGTGTATGTTGACGGTCTTAGCGTGGGAGATGTCGGCAAAGTGGTGCTGCACGACCGCAGGCTGCTCTCCCGCGACGGCATAGCTGTAGTTGTCATTGCCATCAATCAAGAGACCGGCCACCTGGTAGGCCGGCCTGACATCGTTTCTCGCGGTTTCGTAGATAACAATGGAGCGCGGGAGATGTTAGAGCAGGGCCGCGACCATCTGGCTGATTCCCTGAACCATGAGACCCGTCTCACGGACTGCGGTGCAGTGACTGCCGCAGTCAAGGACACCCTCAGCGGATTCTTCTACGAAAAGTTTCGCCGCCGGCCTATTATCATCCCGGTACTGGTAAAAGTCTAGGCCTGTTAAAGCAAGACCTGCCGGGTCTTACTAAAATCATAGTTCAGCCCCCTTGCTTGTTGAGACTGTAAGGTATATTATTTTACCTGAAGATGAGGAAAGGCAAGTCTCATAACCGGTCGAAATGGCGGCGGTTCCTGATTTTTACGGGCGCCTGCCTGCTGCTTATTGGAATTTGCGCCGGATTAATTTACCTGTTCCGGGACAGCATTTTTTCCTTTATGACCAGTACAGCCATCGGTATAACCCAGATGTTTGGCTGGGGGCTAATACTGCTTGTTCTGGGTATTCTGACCCTGGCGGTAGTCATCATAACCAGTCCAATACTGCTGGCGCGTTACTGGAATAAATGGATCGGTGCTTTTCTCCTGGTTGCCGCTATCTGGGGCATCCTGGCCTTTTTCCCCGGAAGAGGCTATCTGGCTGACGTAAGCCTGGGAGGCCGGGTCGGCCAGAGTATTATCGGGCCGTCCGTACCTATTGGTATTTTAGTCGTGCTGGCCCTGATGATTATCGGCACCTTTTTCGTAGCACCGAGGGGGTTTGCCTATTCCGTTGCTGCGGCCTTCTCCTGGATAGCTTCGCGTTTTAAAAGGGAGCCGGCGCCTGTCTCCATTCCCTTGCCTGAGCCACAAATCGGCGTCAGCAGAACCGCCGCTTCAGGAGAAGAAAAAGACCTGAAGGCTACTACTTTCCCCAGATACAATCCTCCGCCGCCGCCCAAACCAGCCGAGGTTGATAGAGGGTCAAAAAGCTGGTTGTGGAAGCGGCTTCATCCTGAGGCGGAACCTCCGGTCCCCGGATCAACATCGGCCTCATCCGTTCTTTTACCGGCAGCACCCCCGGTCACTATTTCCGGAGCAGGACTCGATACGGGAGAAGAACCTGCCGTAGCGGAAAGCGAAACCCCGGAAAAAGCCGCTGTGGGGAAAGCGCCTGATCAGGCGGAAAAGCCGGCTGGTGCGCCGGGGCCTGCCAGCCATTCCAAGGACACGAAACAGGTCGCCCAGGAAGTCTGGAAAAAATACGGAGAGGGGGATACTCAGCTTACCGCCGATGGATGGAAACTGCCGCCGGTGGACATTCTGGATAGTGCTCCGGATGTCGAGTTCAGTCCGGCGGACAATCTAAAGAAAGCCAAATTGATCGAAGAAGCCCTGGCCAGCTACGGTGTTGAAGGCAAAGTGATCCAGATAAATGTGGGACCGACGGTAACTCAGTTCGGCATCGAGCCGGGTTGGGACAGAAAGCTCAAAGAAGTCAAAGAGAAGGACAAAAACGGGGATGTCCAGGTCAGGATCGAAGAGGTCTCCAAGACCCGGGTCAAGGTAGACCGGATTACTTCACTGGCGAACGATCTGGCGCTGGCGCTGGCCGCCCCCAGCCTCCGTATCGAAGCTCCCGTGCCCGGCAAGTCGGTGGTGGGGATCGAAGTCCCCAATACCACTATCGGTGTTGTCACTCTGCGTGGTGTTGTTGAGTCGAATGTATTTCAGAAAATGCAGGCCAAGTCCAAGCTGGCGGTGGGGCTGGGGAAGGGGGCCGGCGGAGAGTCAGTAGTCGGCGATCTGACCAAAATGCCCCATCTGCTTATCGCCGGGGCTACCGGCAGCGGTAAAACAGTCTGTATTCATGCCATCATTTGCTGTTTCCTTCTCTACAATACTCCCAGGGACGTCAGGTTTATCATGATCGACCCCAAGAGGGTGGAACTGACTTCATACAACAGCCTGCCGCATCTGGCGACGCCGGTGATTGTCGATACCAAGAAGGCGCTGGGAGCTTTACGCTGGTTGACCCAGGAAATGGACAAGCGATACCAGACCATGGCTGCCGCCCGGGCCCGCAACATAGAAGCTTATAATAAAGCCCGGCCGAATGAAAAGCTGCCCTACCTGGTGCTGGTTATAGATGAACTGGCAGACTTGATGATGACCGCCGGGGAAGAGGTAGAACAGCACCTGTGCCGCCTGGCCCAACTGGCCCGCGCGGTTGGCATCCATCTGATCGTGGCAACGCAGAGGCCTTCAGTGGATGTCGTGACCGGCCTTATCAAGTCAAACTTCCCTACCCGCATCAGCTTCGCAGTGACTTCCCAGGTAGACTCGCGCACCATACTGGACAGCGGCGGCGCGGAAAAGCTGCTGGGAAAAGGCGACATGCTGTATATGCCCACGGAAGCCTCCAAACCCAAACGCTTGCAGGGCTGTTTCCTCTCCGATGCAGAGATAGAGCGGCTGGTCTATTTCTGGAACAACCAGAGGAAAGAGACGGCTTCCCAGTTGAATATGGAAGACATAATGGCCGCCGAAGTGGCGAAAGCCGACAGGCCGCCGGAAGACCCGCTTCTGGAAGAAGCCCGTCAATTGGCCCGAGAGCATGGAAATGTCTCCGCCTCTTTTCTGCAAAGACACCTCCGCATCGGCTATCCCCGGGCTGCCCGACTCATGGAGCAGCTGGGGAGTGAGGACGAGGAACCAGAGGAAGACGACCTGGAAGAAGAGGGACCGCGATCGTCCCGCGCTCTTTAATAAAATCCTTCCTCAGTTCCGGCCCGCATCTTCTTCCGCAGGACTTAAAGCAGGACTTATTCTCATATCCTCTGCAGCCTGCTTTCGCATAAACTGTTTTATCTGGGGAATGATGAGTACCAGCATCAAGCAGAAGGCCAGGAAATCAGCTACGGGAAAAGCCATCCAGATGCCGTCCAGATGCCAGAAGTGGCTCAGAATGAACAACGAAGGAATCAGGAATAATATTGACCGGGAGATAGAAGTAATAAACGACCTGGTAGCCTTGCCGATGGCTACAAAAACCATCGAACCGACCGAGATGAATCCGACCAGGTACATAAAAAAGAAAGTCCGCCTGGCGGCGTGAGAAGCCTGCGCAATGAGTTCGGGATCATCGGTAAAAATTCGGATGAGGGGTGAAGGAGAAAAATAGACGACAAAGAAAACCAACAGACCGATTACCATAACGGATGTAATTCCGATCTTGATTCCTTTGATTATCCGATCGAAACGATTGGCCCCATAGTTATAACCCACTATCGGCTGGAGACCCTGGCCGATGACTATTCCCGGCATTATGGCGAACATCATTAACCGGCCCAGGACTCCTATCACGGACAACGCCATATCGCTGCCGTAGTTTTCCAGCATCCTGTTCACTATTATATGGGAAACACTGTTGGTAAGAGTCAAAGCCAGCAGCGAGACCCCTATTGCCATGATTTGCTTGAAAATGTTTATTTCGGGGACCAGATTGCGCAGCCTGATTTTCAGATAGCTGCGTCCGCTGAAATAATAGCTGATAAAAAATATCGTTGATACCATCTGGGATATTACTGTCCCGATAGCGGCGCCGCGCACACCCATGCCCATCGATATGATGAATACCGCATCCAGTATGATGTTCAATACTGCCCCGATCACCATTGCGATCATGGGGATGCGGGAGTTGCCCTGGGCGATCGTCAGGCTGGCGGCGGCGACTGTAAGATTATTAAAGATCATCCCGGCGAAAATAATTTCCATATAGTCCCTGGCATAAGGGAGAACGTTTTCCGAAGCTCCCGCCAGTCTAAGCCAGTAATCAGGGTTGGACAGGCCGACCCCTGTCATCAAAAGAGCGACTGCGACATTAATAACCAGGGCGTTGCCCAGTGCCCGCTCTGCCCTGTTTACGTTTTTAGTCCCCAGCAGTCTCGATATCAAGGAAGCTCCACCCACACCCGTCATCTGTCCCAGGCCTAACCCCAGCATCTGAAAAGGGAATACGATGGACAGTCCCGCGATACCGAGATAGCCGATGTAATGGCCGATAAAGATGGTGTTAACGACGTTATAGAGGGTGGTTACGAACATACCAATGAAGGCCGGTAGAGCCAGTTTGAAGAGAAGGCTGCCTATTTTATCGCTGTCAAGCGCATGTCGTTTTGGGTCCTGCATATTGGTTTCTTGAACATCCTCGCGTTATAAGATTTTTGGTTATAGACGGGCCGTTATGGAAGTTTCGAAAAAATATCCCGTATCTTCTTTAACGCGACTGACAATTCTCTCAGGTCGTCTTCTGTAAGATGCGACATTTCTTCCTGCAAAGCGGCTTTAAGCTGATATTTGTATTCTTTAAAAATGGCCCTCCCTTTATTGGTCAGGACTACATGAGTGATCCTTCGATCGGAAATATCGGTCTTTCTTTCCACCATATGCATGTCAACCAGCCTGTTAATCAACTGGGTCATCTGGGCTTTGGCTATCTCCAGTTTCTCACCGATCATTGCCAGATGCAGGGGGCCCTGGTCTTCCAGCAGTTTGATAATTTCAAAATGGAGGGGCGTGATATTCCCGTCTATTTCCGCCAGCGAAGTCTTGATAATTTGTCTTCGCGTTCTTCTGAAAACAAGAGGGAAAGCCGCGAGAATATCCAGAGCGACCTGTTCAGCCAGTTCTTTATTCGCTCCTTTAGTGATCATCTCCGATAGTCCCTCCTGAGTTGCTATTTAATATAGTATATAAAATATACAGTATACATATTATACTATTAGCGGAGAACAGTCAACAACTTACAGGGCCTGTTCGCAGGGCGTTTCGTTTTTTTCAGGGGGGAGGGAGGATGGCCTGGTTGGCGTGGCTGAAGCCTCCGGGGGGAGGGGAGGATAAGTTTCATGGAATGTAGAAAGATCCTGCAACAGCGCTTGAAAAGTCAGGCTATACATAGCGTTCTCTGCTATAATGTTTAAGACCGGTTTACCCAGGCCGGCAAACCGGTGCCAGAATTGCATAAAAGATATTGGCAATATGCATAAAAGTACTTGACACAGGGTTACCTTACCGGTAATATTTAGTAAATCCCTCTATAGTTTGCTGACTGAACAGCCTATTATTATTTGCCAAATTGTCTTAGGTGAGGTAAGTAAAGTGGACAAGACGTTCGAACGAGTAAAAGATCCCAATACGGCAACTGTTAATGATCTTGATGAATACCGAGAGAATATCCGGGCGTTGATGCACAACGAAATACAGAATGCCCTGGATGAAGAACTCCAGCGGGCTTCCCAGGAATTGCGGGAGGAACAGCGGAAGGCCATCAAGCAAATTCTGGAGGAAAACAAGGCCGCTATCAGGCAGATCGTGGATGAAGAAAAGAAAACGATCTGGGAGAAAGCCGAACTATTGAGGCGGTCTATTCTAAAAGTCGGCTTATAATCCGTTCCGGACCGGATAATCCCGTTTTGTACTCACTATATAGCGTAAAATTATAGCGATAAACAGGTTGTCAGGCCGGAAGCCTTGAAGCTTCCTTAACTTCGCCGCCTTGAACATCTAATGGAGTGCGGGTACCCGTCGGACGTCCCCGGGTACCACCGGGCGCCCCGAAACATCTGGAGGTGGGGCCGAACTAATCAGGCATATATTTACATATAGTTAATACAAGAAACAGAGGGCAGTGTTATGGCTTGGTGGTTTATACCCTCTATAATTGGTGTTGTCGCAGCCGGGATTCTGGCCGGTCTGATAATAAGTGTGGTCCTTTTACGAAGGCAGAAAAGGACCATGCCATTTTCATTAAAACAGTATTTGCATACATCCGGAATCGGACACACCAAGCCCTTACATGGCGGCAACGGTCACAACGGAGGCAACCATAATGGCGAGAAGTTGCATCCGTCAAATACCAAACTGGTTTT